>BOCC01000072.1 GCA_026002715.1 Synergistales bacterium | reverse complement strand
TTTAAGATTCGTTCGGTCAAGTGCGTCCCGATAAAGCCGTTGACGCCTGTGATAAATATCTTCAAATTTTTAAGCTCCTTTCGGGCTCCCCATCCGGCTGAAACGACGTAACTTCAAGAAGACCGCTGCCCGTTGCGAAAATCAAAGGGTTTTTGCTGACTATTTTGCCCGGCTCGCTCTGTGGCCCGTCGAGAGGACGCGCGCGCCATATATACGTTTTTTGGCCGTCTATAACCGCAAACGCCCCCGGAAACGGGTGGGTCAGGGCGCGGACGAGATTATATATTTCGACGGCGCTTTTGTTCCAGTCTATCAATCCGTCGGCCGGCGTGCGGCGTCCGAATTTGGTGGCCTTCGTCTCGTCCTGAGGGGTGAGACTTGGCGCGCCGGATTCAATGGCCGCGTATGACCTCAACAGAACGGCTCGCGCAACGCCGGCTATCTTCTGCGATACGCTCAGCGACGTATCGTCAATATCTATGCTTACGGCTTCCTGGTCGACGATGTCGCCTCTGTCCGCGTAAACGTTCATGGCGTGAAGCGTCGCGCCGGTCGTCTCCTCGCCGTTGATAATCGCCCAGTTGACGCAGGCCCGACCCCTGTATTTGGGAAGCAGGGAGCCGTGCATATTGTAAGAGCCCAAACGCGGAATGGACAAAATTTCCGGCCCAATAATCGCCCTATAATAAAACGACCAGATCAGCTCCACGTCTAAACTTCGCAAAAGCGCCGCCGAGCTCTCGTTCAATTTGTCGTCCGTCCTCACCAAAATATCGTGAGCTAACGCGAACTCTTCGACCGACCCGAACCAATGCCCCTCGCCAGGGTCGTCGCGGTGCGTAAATACGACCGCTACGTCAGCGCCGTCAAAAATCAATTCCTTGAGACAGACAAAGCCGACTTCGCTGTAGGCGAATACGGCCGTTTTTGGTCTTTTGTTTGCCATATTAATCTCGCTCCGTGTTGAAAAAAATCATATATTTTCCGGCGTCCATGACTCTGCGCACGCTTGCGCCTCCGCGCCTGAGAAAGCCGTCCGCGTCCCTCTTCCGCGCAACCAAGACATGAGGCGTTCCGCGGTTCCACTCCTCCATAAATTCGTCCATGCTCGGAAACCAGGTTCGCCTCTCGGCCTCCGGTTCCTGCAAAGCCCCAAATTCAAGCTCGCCCATATAATCCACCAGGACGAGCCTCTCTTTTGTGTAAAAAGGCATAGCCTGGAGGACGTCTTTATACGAGGCGATTTTTTCGTTATCCCGTTTGTGCGCCGCAACTATCCGGGCGGCGTTCATTACGCTTCTCTCTTTGCCCACCGGAATGTAAACCGCCTGAATGCAGAAGGCGAACATCAAGCTCCCGGCACATAAGCACAACGCCGCGGCGCTCATGTCGCGCGACGCGTAGCGGCAAGACGACACAGCGCCCCCCACTAACCCCAACGATACCAAGAACGCGATGATCAGGAGTTCGAGACGAGACGTTTCGTTAATTTCCTTCCCGAACAACGCGTAAACAAACAGCGCGAACACTAAAAGCAAATTGAGGGCCGCGTTCAAGAAGACAAAGCGGCGCGGGCCGGCGAGCGTTATGAACCTGTCGATGTCGGCCGCCATGAGAATGGCCAAGGGTGGTATGCATGGCACGATGTAAGGTATCAATTTCGAGCTCGACGCGGAAAAAAAGAGCAATATCACGCCAAACCAGAGCGCCATAAAAATATTCGCGTCTTTTACCTCCTGAGACTGCGGAGCGCGCAAAATACTGTTTTTATACAAGAGCGCAAACAGAAAAGCAGTCCATGGAAACAACCCGGCCGGAATAAGCGGGAGGAAAAACCAAAACGGCTGATACCTGTCGTGCATCTTGGTCGCAAAGCGCAAAAAATGCTCCTGAATAAAGAAAAAATTAAAAAAATCGGGATTTTCCCTGCACACAAGATAAAACCAAGGCGTCGCAACGGCAAAAAACAGTATTATGCCGGGCAAATACAGCATGTCCGGTATCAGACGCCACTTACGAGTTATGACTATATACCAGAATATTACCCCTCCCGGAAGTGCCAAGGCTATAAGCCCCTTCGTAAGCAGGCCCAGCGCCATAGCAGCGTAGAATGCCAAGTACCAACGCTTGTTTTTGCGCAGATGCCCGATATAGCAGCCCGCCATTGCGAGAGTGATAAAGAACGAAACGAGCATATCCGTGATGTCGAATGTGCCTATAGCAAAATAAAGCAAAGACGTCCCCGTAATGACAGCCGCGATTATGCCCGCTCTGCGCCCGTAGACGGACGCCGCCAAAAGGCCGGTGACGGCTATTCCCGACAAGGCCGCAAGAGAGGATGGGAGACGGGCCGCAAATTCGTTTTCTCCGAAAATTTTGAACGACCATGCCTGCGCCCAGTACAAAAGCGCCGGTTTCTCAAAATATTTGACGTAGTTGAGCTTGGGCGTTACGTAGTCGCCCGACTCGTTCATCTCCCGCGCAATCTCGGCGTACCGCCCCTCGTCCGGCTCCAAAAGGGGGTGCGTGGACAGGGGCGATATATATATTATAAAAAATATCGCGCACAGAATAATGGGCAGACTTTTTTTATCCCAAAAATTACCCCAAAAATTTTGCATTCTTATGATAGTGACTCCTTTATTTTTTCCGCCACGAAATTCACGTGGTCGTCGGTCATATCGGGGAACATGGGTATAGAGAGCTGACCGGCGGAGAAGTTTTCAGTCACGGGAAAATCTCCTTCCTTGCAGCCGAATTTTTGCCTGTAATAAGTATGAAGGTGAACCGGTACGTAATGAACCTGTACGCCTATTCCGCTTTGCCGCAGAAATTCAAACACTTCGTTGCGCCGCCCGTTAGCTACCCATATCGCAAAGATATGATACGAGTGCCCGGGATGGTCGGGAGGAAGAGATAAACCGGAAATGGACGAGAGTTTTTCCCTGTAAAGCGAGGCTATTTCACGACGCCGCGCTACGAAAGACGGGAGTCTCTTCATCTGGCTTTCGCCGAGGGCGCAGGATATTTCGTTTAGGCGATAGTTATAGCCTATCTCTATTATGTCATTGTCCCAAGCGCCTTCATACGGCCGCACAAAATCTTTTTTATCCCTGACAAGGCCGTGCGACCTGAAGAGCTTCAGATGTTTCGCGAAATCGGAAGAATTAGTGGTCACCATCCCCCCTTCGGCGGTGGTGATATGCTTTACGGGGTGGAAGCTGAAAACGGTCATATCGGCTTCCACCCCGACTTTATTATCCCCTCGCGCTGCGCCCAAGGCGTGAGACGCGTCCTCAACCACAAGCGCGCCATGACGGGCCGCTATTTTTTTGAACTCTCCTATGTCCGCCGGATACCCCGCGTAGCTCACGGGGGCAATTACCTTGACAGGCCCGCCCGCTTTTTGGGCAGCGACGCTCGCGCTCTCCGGGTCAAGACAGAGCGTGTCGCGCGACATATCGGCAAATATAGGCTTGCCGCCGCAGTATACTACGGAGTTGGCGGTGGCGGCGAACGTGAAAGACGGAACAATAGCGTTGTCTTTCGAGGAAACGCCCGCAACGTGCATGGCCGCGTGGAGTGCCGCGGTGCCGCTTGAGAAGGACACCGCGTGCGCGGCGCCGATATAGCCGGCGAACATGTTTTCAAAACGCTCGACCGTCGGGCCCATTGTGAGCCAGTCCCCGCGAAGTATGTCAACAACGGCGTTTATGTCTTCTTCGCTGATACTTTGGCGTCCATACGGCAGATATTTATCAAATTTATCAGACATTTTCGCTTCCCCCTAATTTTATTCGTGCCATATAATTATCCCGCCATTCATTATTATAGTATCACGGCTTATCGCCGTATATCTCTTTGACAAAGAAACGTGGTCTGCCTCTGACGTCGTGATATATACGCCCGATATATTCTCCGAGAAGGCCGAGCCCGACAAATTGAGCTCCGATGAATATAAAAAGGACGGCGAAGAGGGTAAAAATGCCATTAGCCGCCCATGCGGAGCCATATACCAAGCGTAGAACAGCAAGCAATATGCCGAAGCCGAAGCCGAGCATGGAGACGACGCCCCCCAAAAGTGACAACATGCGCAGCGGAAACGTCGATATGGAAGTCAGCAGGTCGAATTGCAAAGAGATCAACTTGAATAAGCTGTATTTAGAGTCTCCTGATATGCGCGCGCTGTGCTTTACGGGTATTTCGCAGACGCTTCCGGCAAAGCTGTTGGCCAATACGGGTATGAAAGTCGAATGCTCTTCGCAGCGAATCATGGCGTTTACAACCGTCCGGCTGTACCCCCTCAGCATACAACCGTAATCGTGCATAGATACGCCCGTAGCGCGACGGGCGACGTTATTGACGAGCGACGACGCCACGCGGCGAAAAAAAGTGTCCTGCCTGTTCTGCCGGACGGTCCCCACCACATCGGCTCCGCGCTCTATTTCATCGACAAGCCTCGGAATTTCTTCCGGGGGGTTTTGAAGGTCGGCGTCAAGCGTCACCACCGCGTCCCCTTGGCTCTCCTCGATGCCGGCGAAAATGGCCGCGTGCTGCCCGTAATTGCGATTCAGCACAACAACCCTTATCTCCGAATTAACGACCGACGCTTCACGCAATATTTCGCGCGACCCGTCTCTGCTTCCGTCGTCGACAAATATCACCTCGAACTCGCGCTTAGCGCCGCGGCACGTCGCAAGGACGCGTTCGATAAGCTCCGGCAGATTTTCTTTTTCGTTATATACAGGGATAACCACAGAAAGCGCGATCATTCTCGTTGCCTCCGGTCTTTCAATAACACCACTTCCAATTCTAAAAACAGAATTCTAAAAACAGACTTTTAATATTGAGCAATAGCTAAATAATAATACTATAAGGCCAAACTCGCCGCAACGCAAAAGCCGCGCACTCTCCGCGCGGCTTAGCTTAGTTTTAGTAACGTTACATCATGGCGATCAAACGATATTGCAAGCGCGCAAACAAAGAGACCTTGCTTTTTGGATTAGCCAGGACGTTCCAAAAAGCGAGGTCTCTTAAAAAGTCTGATTAAAAGCTCAGGAGAGCAGGGCTATCTCTTCGCGAATACGGACTTCGCGAAGTTGTAGTTCTCGCTGCCGTCCGGGTAACGGAAACGCTTCTTGTCCTTGTCCTTCGGGAAGTCGAACCTTCCGCCGCAGCGCATGATCATAGTCTTTATCTCCGGCGTGTTCTCGCTGACGATGCGCTCGAACTGGTTCACGAGCAACTCGGGGTCGCCGGCCGTGTTGGCCCAGTTGTCGTAGTGGTCGGGAATAAGGAGCTTCGCCCCAAGCACTTGACCCACGCGCGCGCAGTCATAGGGCGGCATCTTGTCAGTAGCGCCTGGCGCGTTGGAGCCCATGTCGAATATCGCCACGTCAATCTGATCCTTGTACTTCTCCCTGACTGAGATGTAGCCGTCGTGATACCACGTGTCGCCCATGAAGAGTATGTTGCCGGCGGACGTCTTGAAGAGATAGCAACAAGCCGCTTCCTCAAATGGAAGGTTCACGTCGCCCTCGCCGGTCTTGATGGCCGTCTGGTCGTAGCAAATGAGGAAATCCACCTCGGCGCCCTTGATCTTGACGGACTCGCCCACCTTGGCCGTTACGATACGGTCGTCCGGCACCTCGAAGCCCTTGAGCTTCTTCACGGCGGCCGGCGGGGCGTAGAAGGGGGCTTTCGTCGTCTGAAGCGCGGCCTTTACCGCGTAGAGATCGCAGTGGTCCTGATGCGCGTGAGTGCAGAACACCCCGTCGAGCTGGTTGAACTTCCAAGGGTCGATAACGTGCGGATTCAGGCGAATCCAGTTGATAGAATCCGCGCCCGACTGTTTACAGACGCCGCAATAGTAAAGAGAAGTGTACATGGACGGGCCGCAGTACTGGTCGATAAAGAATATCCCGCCCTCGTCGGTCTTGAGTATCCAAGACGGGCCACCGCACCACCAGAGGCTCACTTCGCCCTTCGGAACATTACGGCTCTCGATTTGCTGGTTGAGAAGCGTTCCCCACTCCGGGAAGCTGTCTCTCAGCCACTGGTCGCGGTCCATTGGGTGATTCTGATTGACGTAATCTCCCGCGATTATCCCTCTGCCGTCGCTCTTGACTATCTCCTGAGCCATATTTTCGTCACTCCTTTTTAATATATACCGAGAACAGATATTTCTCGGCTTAAACTTATAGGCCTTCGTAGAGGCACTTGGCCACTTTCAGGAAATCTTTGTCCCTCTTTTCGATCTTCCGCTCCGCGCCTCCGTTCGAGTAGTCATAAAAACCCTTGCCGGTTTTCGTTCCGTAAGCGCCTTCACGATAGAGCTCGGCTAAAGGCTCCAAAACACCCTTGGCGTCGCTCAGTTCGGCGAAAAGATAACTTCCTATACGGAAAAACGTGTCGAGTCCGCCAAGGTCTACGGTCTCAAACGGACCAATACAGGCGTAGCGCATACCCAAACCGTATTTCATCACGTCGTCCACGTCCTTTACCGAGGCGTAGCCCTTCTCGACGATATAGAGCGCCTCGCGCAAAAGGGCGTACTGAAGGCGGTTCAGGAGGAACCCACGAGGGTCGCCGTGAACCACCACAGGATGTTTATGAACGGACAGAGCTATATCATATACAATCTGAATTGTCTCCTCGGCGGTCTTTTCCCCGTCGATGACCTCCACGAGCGGCACGATGTGCGGCGGGTTGACCCAGTGCATACCGCAGAACCTCTCAGGCTTGCGCACCGCCGCAGCCATCTCCGTAATGGACAGCCCCGACGTGTTTGTTGTGAGCACGGCGTCGTCCGAAGCGAGGTTCGAGGCCTCTTTCCAGAAGTCGAGCTTGACTTTCATGTTCTCGACAATTGCCTCTATGACAAAATCGGCCTCTCCGAACACGTCCTTCTCCATAGTATATGAGATACGTGACACTACTTCACGGGACAGGCTCTCGCTCACCTCGTTCTGGTCTAAGAGCGCGCGCTGGTTTATGGTTATGAGGTTTTTACCTTTTTCGATACCCTCCGCCGAGATGTCATATAGCGTCACCGAGTAACCCCACCGCGCGAAAATCTGGGCCATAGAAGCCCCCATCAGTCCCGCGCCCGCTATGACAATCTTTTTAATATCGGGTAGTTTTAACATTATAGAATAGCCGCGCCCTTATCCGCTGAGGCCGCAAGGCGCGCGTAAACGCGCAGGTATCCTCTTGGAATTTCCTTTTTCGGCAAAGTCCAACTCGCCCTGCGCTTCGCGAGCTCTTCTTCGCTTATAGCCAAAGTTATCTTGCCTGCCGGGACGTCTATCTCTATGCGGTCGCCGTCCTGAATCAGGGCTATAGGGCCGCCCTCCGCCGCCTCAGGAGAGATATGCCCGACGAAACAGCCGTTGTTTGTCCCCGAGAAGCGTCCGTCCGTGACAAGCGCCGTGCTCTCGTTGAGACCGCGCCCGTAAAGGTACTTCATCGCCTTGTACATCTCCCTCATACCCGGGCCGCCCTTTGGCCCCTCGTAGCGAATGACCACGACGTTCCCGGCCTCTATTTTACCGGCCAATATAGCAGCGTTGGCGTCCTCCTCGCAGTCGAACACTTTAGCGGTTCCAGAAAATGTTCGAAGATGAGGGGCAAACGCGCCAGGCTTGGTTATGCCAGTGTCAGGCGCTAAATTGCCCTTGAGCACGGCAATGCCGCCGGTGGAGTCGAAAGGGGCGTCTTTAGTCTTTATGACCTCCGGATTGGGTTCGTGAAGGAAGCGGTATTTTTTGAGATTGTCGCCCAAGGTCTCCCCCGTGCAGGTCAGGACGGACGTGTCGATAATGTCGCCGAGAGCAAGCATCACTCTGGGAACCCCACCCGCTCGGTGGAAGTCCTCCATGTTCCATTTAGCCGCCGGGTTCACCTTGGCGACTTGAGGCGTCTTTGCCCCGATTTGCGCGAACTCGTCGACGACGTTCATGTCAAGCTCGGCCTCGTAGGCGATGGCGCTCAGGTGGAGGACGGTGTTGGTAGAGGCGCTTATTGCCTGTACCACCTTTATCGCGTTGCGGACGGCTGAGGCGGTGACGATTGCTCTGGGGCGCACGTCACGCTCGACGAGGGAGCAGATTTTTCTGCCCGTTTCGTAGGCGATGCGCCTGCGCTCCGCCCAGACCGCCGGGACGAGCGCGCTGCCTGTGAGACTCATGCCGAGGGCCTCAGTCACGCAGCCCATGGAGTTGGCCGTACCCAAAAAGGAGCAAGACCCGCAGCTTGGAGTGGAAACATCTCCTATTCTCAGGACGGTCTCTTCATCTATGCGCCCGGCTTTTAGCATACCCACCGCTTCGTCATTGGATGTAGTGTCCGTTTTGCGCCCGTCGAAAACATCTCCGCCGAGCATCGGGCCTCCGCTCAGGACGATACAGGGAATATCGAGCCGAACGGCGGCCATAAGCAACGCCGGCACAATCTTGTCACAAGAGCCGAGGAGGACAAGCCCGTCAAGTTTATGGGCCTGAGCCTCTATTTCGACTGAGTTGCAGATAATCTCCCGCGACGGGAGGATGTATTTCATTCCGTCGTGTCCCTGGGCTATACCGTCACAGGCGGAGATGATGCCAAATTCAACGGCGGTTCCGCCCGCGCTGTATATTCCTCTCTCCACGAATCGGGCAAGCTCCCGTAAATTTGAGTGTCCGGGCACAAGTGTGCTCCAAGAATTAGCTATTCCGATCAAAGGACGGCCGTTCAGTTCGCCGTCGGAATACCCCATGGATTTGAATAGAGAACGCTGCATACCGTCTTCTATCTTGCGCAGGTTCGCAGAACTGCGGAGTTCCATTACGATCCCACCTTTAAAGTTGTAAAAGATTAGTTGACAAGCTATCTGATGGACAGTCTAAATATAGCCATCTCAAATAGAAAAGTCAAGATGCCAAGCGAACGCTATAGCAAGCCCGAAATGGCGCGCAGCCAAATTTATGATTTATAATCCAATGTCAACAACTTAAGCGTTTTTTGCATATTTCTTCGCCGCGGCAATTTTTGATATGCGAAGAGTTTATGACGCGAACAACAGGTATGGAAAATCACATCTCGCCCTTAAGTTGTTGACATTGTTTAGGGAATTGTGGAGGCAAAAATAAACATGCGTAGGGGCGACCGGGGGCGGTCGCCCGTTCTTAATTGATCGCCCGTGCCTTTTTGTAGGTCACCCGTGTCAGGGCAACGCGCAAAAGACAGGCGACCAAAAAAATTAAAAACGAACGACCGGGAATTAAAGACAGGCGACCAAAATTAAAAACGGGCGACCAAAATTAAAGACGGGCGACCGGGGGCGGTCGCCCCTACGTTTGGATTACGTCCCGAGTAAACCCTATAGCCATGTAAAAATTATAGCTATAGGGTTACTTCAGCGATCTCGCGCGCTTCAATCCCGGCCGAGCTGTGCGCGAAGCCGCGCGATCTCCGCTTCCTTGTCCGCGACGACGGCCTGCCATTTAGCGCGTTCTTTGCGCCGCGCATGTCCTAACGCCGACGCTTCATTATGCCGCGCGAGCGCTCGCAGACGCTCAATCTCCTTGAACTCATCAGTGGCGGTGATACCACGGTACGCTCCTATAGCTTCTTCCATTATCGGCACCTCCAGGGCTTCGATTTGTTTTAGTTCTTCTTCCGTTTCGGCGTTGAACAGAGCGAGCCATAACTCTAAACCGTTATCCGCGTCTACTGTCACAGGCAGCTTAGGAAGCTCAAAATAATGCAGACTCATTCTGTCGGTCAATGGAGTATGACGAGTCACTTCAAGCGGCTGAAATTCCGAGTGAAACTCCGTACAGTCGAATAGATAGAAGTCTACGATACTGACAATCACCGTGCGGGGAAGTTTTAAGTATTCCATACCAGAGCCGAGCGACGTCGAGTAGTCACGCGCCCAGTAGAATAAAGAGCGCTCCGGATAATCGTCCTCGTCTTTTACCTCGCAAGTTCCGTAAAAGCGTCATTGCCGGCAATATAGAGACGATTTAATGGGTTTTTAGAGGTGACCAACATTACTGACCGCACAGGCGCGCTTGAAATGCTGCGTCCATATGCTCCGGAACTGTCTATGCATGTTGTGAAGATTTTGGGAGACAAGCGGGTATACAGGTGAGAAGTTTACATATGAGGTTGAGTCTCTTATCGAAAGCTGAGGTAGAGATTGTCAAGCGCAACGAATTACATAAATTTGCTGTACTTCCAAAGCGGTGGGTTGTTGAACGAACCTTCGCTTAGCTCGACAAATGCCGCCGTCTATGGAAAAATTGTGAGCGTAAAATCCCCACAACTTTACAAATGATCTTGCTTGTCTTTGTTTCGTTGTTGTTGAAAAGATATTGAACAGGTTCTAAGATAATTGGGAATTTTTCAAGTGAAAGTTTATGAAACGGCCGTGCGTTTACCCTCCCAAATCCGCAGGTTGAGCTTGAAAAATCTCCGCAACTCTCACCAGTGCAAGAGATAGACTGTTTCTCATATTTCACCAAATGGGTGAAAGCCTTAAACGCCATAAATGCTCTATATTACCGTCTTTACATAAATTATAGAGTTGCAACCTGCGGATTAGGGGCCCTGGCGGGGGATTGACAGAAATAGCACTAGCGGGTATACTTCTCTCTGTGTTTTGGGGCGGATAGTTCAGCGGTAGAACACCTGCCTTACACGCAGGGGGTCACAGGTTCGAACCCTGTTTCGCCCACCAGTTTGTGAATGCGGGGTCGTAGCTCAGTTGGTTAGAGTGTCGGCCTGTCACGCCGAAGGTCGCGAGTTCGAGTCTCGTCGGCCCCGCCATTTTTAGATTGGTGTGTAAAAGCTGTATAGGGCGGGATAGCTCAGATGGTAGAGCAGCGGACTGAAAATCCGCGTGTCCCCAGTTCAATTCTGGGTCCCGCCACCATATGTGTGAGTTTTATATATCGCAAAAACGCGGAAGTAGCTCAGGGGTAGAGCACAACCTTGCCAAGGTTGGGGTCGCGGGTCCAAATCCCGTCTTCCGCTCCAAGAAATACCAAGGGTTTAGGAGATTTTCCTAAGCCCTTTTTATTTTATCTACCCTCCAAATACCCTCCAAACTTTCTTGTCGTATTACTTTCTGTGTCCTTTTGATTTGCTTCTCAATTTAACAAGTTCAGCAATGAGTTATATTGACGAGAATTTGACTATCAAGATTGCCTATCCATGCCATCAGACTGAAAACAGAGGGTAGACTTCGGAATGTTCGCGCTGTTGCTCAAAGTCTATTGGTAGTGTTTGTAAGAAATTATTGTTTGGCGTAGTTCCTCAAAATTATTAACTGTCAGCGCTTATTTGACGCAATTCATTGAATTTATTAACTGCTATCACTTACAAGAAAATCAAAGAGCCATTAGAGAAAATAATACAAACCTTTCGATGATTTTTCTAATACTTATCCGGCTACATCCTTATATACTGCAATCTCCGTTACCTAAGCGTCATAAACTTAGTCTAATTGCCAACCTAACACACTACCCCTCAAAAAAATATTCGTGTCTCACTTCATACGTAGAATGAAACTAATGTTAGAGCTTGCCTGTAAATGACGTTATCTGTGTGCGTTTTAGTTTGAATTGATACGTTTGAGTTGAAACAAGGGGGAATAGCAGTGACAAAAAATATCAACATTCGCATTGAAGGAGGATTTTTGCAAATAAGCGGTCAAATCCCTGTTGCAAGCGCCGGTGATGAGCTTGAGTCTTTTGTCCGGGAATTGAAGTTCCAGTTGTTCGGAGAGGAAGATATAAAACGCGACGGCTCGCCGAATCGCGTTCCGAAAGACTTAAACGAAAAAGACGCCGCCGGATATATAGGTCGGTCAGTTTCTTTCTTGCGAATGCGCCGTTACAACGGCAAACATAACAATGCCGGCGGAGGTCCCAAATACACCAGAGAATCGGAACGCTGTATACGATACCCGGTAAAGGAATTGGACAAATGGCTTGAAAGCCGGCATCTGTTCAGAGCCTGTTGTGAAGAAAATAACTGCGATGTGACCCCTAAAGTCGGATTATATATACTCAAAACATCATAATCCCGGAAAACAAGTGCGTTAAACTATCAAAAACCCTGTATTTATGCAGGGTAATTGTTTCCCTTTAATTTGAGTATATGTTATAATAAA
>BOCC01000071.1 GCA_026002715.1 Synergistales bacterium | reverse complement strand
TTGCGTTTTCGCATCTTCCAAATGGAATCCGTCTTAAGCAACATCAATAGGGGTATCAAACGTTCTACCGCTGAGGAATTAGAACTTAAGCAAAACGTTTCCGGGCTGACGTCGTCGCTCAATATTTATGACTATTGCAAAGAAAAACTTGGCATGGGAAGCGCTCGGCACGTAGAAAGAATACAAATTCCAAGCTCTTACGCGTCGAATATCCCTTCCGCGCCAGAGAAAGAGTGGCATTCTAAAATTCTGTCAGCGCTCGGTCTTTCTTTGTATTAAAGTATTAAAATTTGGAGGCTTTACTGTTTGGAGGCTTGATTGAATGGAATCAAGACGCGGCCCATGGGTTGTTTTTGTTTTTGTTTTTGTTTTTTTGGCTTGGAAGTTGGTGGAATATCACTGCTTCCCTGACCCTCGTGTGTACGCGCAGGCTCAGCGTCAATATTGGAGCCTAACTCCGATTATGGGAAATCGAGGCTATATTCAAGACAGCAGGGGCAATACTCTTGCTCTGTCGGTGTCCGCGTCCAGTTTCTTCGTAGACCCGGAACATTGGTCTCCGTCAAGCGCTTCGTCCCTTATCGGATTGATCCCTGAAAATATCATCCAAAAAATATCAGGCCCTTTGGAGGGGCGTTATGTCAGGATTCTTCGCAGGTCAACGCCCGAATTGGCGCAAAAAATCATAGACCTCAAGCTCGACGGGCTTTACGAGGAAAAAGAAAAGAAAAGAGAATATCCGCACAATACTCTCCTTGCCCATGTTTTGGGCTACTGTGATTTTGACGAAAACGGGCAGTCGGGAGTAGAATTGGCTTGGAATTCTACCCTTTACGAACCGCCGGGACACAGAATCCTTATTCGCCAGACGGGAGGGCGTTCCATTGCTATCGGCGACGACGGAGACTACGAAAAAGAGCCCGAAATATCAAACTTAACACTTACAATCGATATAAGAATTCAATATATTATAGAAAAATATTTAGACGAGGCCATGAAGCTCCACAAGGCAAAATGGGGGGCGGTTTTGTGCATGGACCCCAAGACCGGAGCGGTCCTATCGATGGCCAGTTGGCCGACCTTTGACCCTAACAACAGAGAAGGACTATCGTACCCCGATCGCGTCTTGAACAACGCAATCGGGCGCGCTTACGAGCCCGGCTCTACGTTTAAACCCATCTTTATGGGTATCGCCATTGAGGATGGCTTGGTGCGAACAAACGAAACCTTTCAATGTCCGGCGCGTCTGAAAGTGGCGGACGGAGTGATTACGGAGGCATACAAAAAAGGGATGGGGACTTTATCCACGCCTGAAATTCTCATAAAATCCTCTAACGTCGGCATGGCTCAAATCGGCATACGCTCAAAACCTTTGGATATGTACCGAAGCCTTCTCAATTGGGGATTCGGCAAAATCGGCGATATTGAGCTGAAGGGTGTGGAAAAAGGACTTATCCTTTCGCCGGGGCAGTGGCGCGGCGTTGTGCCCGCGAATATCTCTATCGGGCAGGGCTTGGCCGTGACGCCGCTGCAGCTTATCGCGGCCATGGCTCCCGTGGTCAATGGCGGCGAGTATGTAAGCCCCTATATCGTGCAAGAGGCTCGCAACTCCTCCGGGGAGATAGTTTACCAAGGGCGGAAGAATACGATACGCGAGCTTCTGACCCCTGAAACATGCTCCTGGCTGCGCAAGGCGATGCGCGACACGGTTACCTCCGGCACGGGGCGTCAGGCAAATACGCCGCTTACCGAGTTGGCCGCCAAGACCGGAACAGCTCAAGTGGCGGAGAAAGGCAAGTACGTGGCCGAACGCTACGTCTCTTCGATAGTGGGTTTTTGGCCGTATGAAAACCCTCAGTACTTGGCGCTTATAGTTATAGGCGAGCCCAGCGACGGTAAATATTACGGCGGAGAGGTAGCGGGGCCTGTGCTGAAGAAAATCGTAGAGGGCATGGCTGATTTGGAGGCCTTTGACGACGGGAAAAGGTTATGAAATGGTCGCTTGTCACGCGCCTCTTGGAAGAAAAAATAAAGGAAAAGGGTCTTGAGTTTGAATCTCGTCTATGCGGCGCTGAAGATCCCGATGTTTGCGATGTTTTTTCGGACAGCCGGAAGGTGTCGCGCCGCTCTGTTTTTTGTTGCGTAAAAGGAGAGAGGAGCGACGGGCACGGCTACATAGCGGAGGCCGTGAAGCGCGGCGCCGCTGCGTTGGTTTGCGAACGCGGCGCGGGGCGTGATGTAAACGTATCCGTCCCTTTTATTCTCGTCCGATCGGCGCGGGAGGTTATGGGGGAGCTCGCGTCTATTGTGTACGGCGGCCCGTCGTCCGGGCTTTTCACGGTGGGCGTAACGGGAACCAATGGCAAAAGCACCACGACTTATATTTTGCGAGCTATCTTACGGGAAGCCGGTGTCAAAACCGGACTCCTCGGCACTATCATAGAGAGCGACGGAGCGACGGAGCGCGACGCGGAGAGAACTACACCCGAAAGTCCTGAAATACAAAAACATATGTCGAATATGCTGAAAAACGCCTGCGGAGCCTGCGTAATGGAAACATCCTCTCATGGTCTTTATATCGGAAGACTTTCCGGCGCCCTGTTTGACGCCGCTGTTTTTACAAATCTCTACCCGGAGCACCTTGATTTTCACAAAGATATGGAAAACTATTTTCAGGCTAAGCGCCTCTTGTTCGCGAAGCATCTCAAAGCCGATCCCCTGGTTGCCATAAACGCGGACGACCCTTACGGGCTTCGGTTGCTTAAAGAGTTTGGCAGCGCGAGAGGCTTCAGCGTTTCGAGATCGGATACTCAGATTTCGGATATTGCGGCGCTTGCTGACAGATTGCATGTCGCTTCCGATATAAATTTATCTATGAACGGCGCCGTTTTCACCGTCAATGCCGCGGGTTTTCCGGCTCTTTCACTGAAAAGCCCCTTGATTGGAATGTTCAACGTCTATAACGCATTGTCGGCCGTCACCGCGCTTAGAGGCAAGGTCTGCGACGAGGCAATAGCGCGAGGGGTCGCCAAAATCCCTCAAGTGCCGGGGCGTCTCGAGCGATATGAGGCGTCAAACGGCGCTGTCTGCATAGTGGATTTCGCTCATACGCCGGAGGCTTTGCGCAGCGCGCTTTCGACCGTGCGGAGCTTTTGCCGCGGTAAACTCATATCGGTATTTGGGCATGGAGGCGGGCGTTACGCCCAAAATCGCCGCTCTCTCGGCTCGGTTGCCGCCGCTTTGGCCGACCATATAATCATAACGATGGACAATCCGCGCGACGAAGACCCAAAACAGATAGCCCTGAGCATAGCTCAGGGAATCGAAGAGAGCGAAACAAAGGCGAGCTATGAGGTTATTTTGGACAGAAAAGAGGCTATCGGAGCCGCTATGAACATAGCGGGCTCAGGAGACGCTGTCGTTGTCTCCGGCAAGGGGCCTGAGAAGTTTTTGCTTATCAAGAATGAAAAAATCCCATACAGCGACGCGGAAACCATAAAAGAGTTGATTGAAGAGTTGATTGGAGAGTTGATTGAAAAGTAATGGATTTAACTATGGATTTAACTATGGAGCATAACATCTCATTGGTGATTTTAACGGTTGTTCTGAGCTTTATCGTAGGGGCGGCGCTTCAGTTTTACTGGATAGCGTTGCAGCGCTTTTTTCATATACGGAGCGAGCAGAAAACTTACGGCGTAGGCATAGATGTCGAGATTAAGCGGGCTACGCCGGCTATGGGCGGAGTCGTTTTTATTGTCTTGGGCCTGTTTGCCGTTATTTTCGATTGTTTTTTGGGCGCGAGCCGGGAGGGGTTTTATTTCTGGTGCCTTCCCCTTATGGGCGCGGTTGTCGGCTTCGCGGATGACTTGATAAAATTCAGCAGGGCGTCGAGCGAGGGGCTTCGCAGCCTGACCAAGTTATTTGCTCAAGTTATTGTGTCCGCGATATGGGTGGCATGGGGGCAAAGCGTCGGTGTCTCGTTTTCTCTTTGGCCGGGATTTTCATGCCCGACTCATATCGAGGCGCTTCTCGCCGCGCTGGCCGTCGTCACAATGATGAACGCCGTCAACGTCACGGATGGCTTGGACGGTTTGGCGGGCGGGATGTTTTTGCTATCTTTGATTATTTTGACATGGCTTCTTCCGGTTGGAAGCGACGATTTATTACGCTACGCTATAGCGTTTCTCTTTGGGATGACCGGCGGCTTTTTGGTTTACAACATACATCCGGCCAAGACGTTTATGGGAGACGCCGGCTCGCATTTTTTGGGGTGCGCGCTCGTCGCTTTGTGCGTTAGGGGAGGAATGCTTTTGGCTCTCGTGCCGGCGGGCTTTCTCTTTGGGTTGGAGTTGCTTTCGTCGGCTATACAGATTTTCGCCATCCGCGTGTTTCATAGAAAAGTCTTTAGGATGGCGCCGTTGCATCATCATTTTCAGCTTATGGGATGGAAGGAAACGGCCGTGACTTTTCGTTTTCTGCTTTTTCATATATTGGCAGGAGCTGTGTTTGCGGCTTGCGTAAGTTAAAACGGACAGGTGAGCGTATATGGAAAACATTATAAATAAATCTAAGCGTTTTACCGTTATCGGAGCCGGTGTGAGCGGGACGGCTTTGGCTTTGTTGGCGCGCAGACTTGGGTACGACGTTTTTGTCTCGGAGGAGCGCGAGAACCTTTCGCCGGCTTCTCTTGAAAAATTAAAGAACGCCTCCATATCATTTGAGAGCGGAGGACATACGGCGCGCGCCTTCGAGAGCGAGGCGATAATTTTGAGCTCGGGGGTTTCGCCCAACGCCGCTTGTGTTC
The DNA here is from genome assembly GCA_026002715.1 of Synergistales bacterium. Classification (GTDB taxonomy): domain Bacteria; phylum Synergistota; class Synergistia; order Synergistales; family Aminobacteriaceae; genus BNVG01. The sequence goes on along the minus strand of BOCC01000071.1, from coordinate 7,648 downwards.
TGGAGGCAAAGCGCATAGGCGTTCCCGTTATCGGCGAGATGGATTTTGCCGCGCCGCATTTACGCGCGCCCGTTATAGGCATCACGGGCAGCAACGGAAAAAGTACCTTGACGTCGCTCGTTGGGCATATTCTTAAAAAATCAGGCCTAAAAACGGGCGTCGGCGGCAACCTCGGCGAGGCCGCGTCTCTTTTCACGGAAGAGAAGTTCGATTGCGTAGTCTTAGAGCTCAGCAGTTTTCAGCTTTATTGGGCTAATAATCTGAAAGTCGCCGTCGGAGCTGTTACAAATTTAGCTCCTGACCATATAGATTGGCACGGAAGCTATGAGGCCTATGTCGCGGCTAAGGCGAAGCTGTTTTCTCTTCAAGACGAGACGGGCTGGAAAATCATTCAGGACAGAGATCGCGAGGCCCTGTCTCTCACGACATCTATGGCCATATCGAGGACGGCGGCTCTGAGCTGGGAGGACAAGCTCAAAAGCGCGTCGGGCGCCCATATTTATATGGGCGAAAAGGGCGCGTTTTTGAGGCGTGAGGGTATGGAGTCGTTGCTGTTCATGTATGACGAGACCACGCTTTTGGGGCGGCACAACCTCGAAAATATCGCTATGGCGTTGTCGGCCGCGCGCTTGTTCGAGACGCCCACGACGGGCGATGTCAAAGAAACTCTGGCTGATTTCAGGCCCCTGCCGCATCGCTGTGAGCTGGCCGGGGTGATAGACGGAGTGACTTATATTGACGACTCTAAGGGGACAAACGTCGCGGCCTCCGTGACGGCAATGACATCTATAAAAGGGCGTAAAATCGTCATTTTGGGCGGCAAGGGAAAGGGAGAGGACTACGCGCCTCTCGCTGACGGCGTATCGCTGGAGGCTGACGCCGCCGTTCTCATCGGCGCCGAGAAAAATAAAATAGAGGCGGCTTTGAGGGAAAAAGGATTTACAAACATTTACAAAATGGCAGACGCCGGGACACAGGAAATGGAAGACGCGGTCTTGACGGCTAAAAAGCTCGCGAAGCCCGGCATGGTTGTCTTGCTCTCTCCGGCATGCACAAGCTGGGATATGTATGAAAGCTATAAAAAAAGGGGGGAGCATTTCCGCGATGTCATCCGAAAGTTACAGGATTGACTATTGGGATTCTCATATTGCGGATTCAATCATTGAACCGGAAGAGTCTTCCAAAGGTTTAATTCAGGATTTCGCGGAAGACGGATGGTCACTGAGAAGCAATTCGTCGCTATGGATAATTCCCCTAATCCTGAACTGTTTTGGAATCCTGATGATAGCGTCTCTGACATCTCAGGGCGGAAGCGGAATAACGTCGCCTTATGGCCTGCCTTTCAAACAGCTTTTATTTTTTATACTTGGCTTTGTGTCCATGCTGACCATTTGCGTCATACCCCTGGCGTATTTTCGCCGCATGAGCGGATTTTTTTGGGTTTGCGCGATGCTGCTGGTCGGCGCGACTTTGATTCCAGGGCTTGGGGTGAAAGTCGGGGGCGCCCGCAGGTGGCTGAATCTCGGTTTTATTCAGTTTCAGCCCTTGGAGATACTGACCCTCGCTGTGACGATTCATCTGGCCAAGCGTCTTGGCTCGTCTAAGCTGAACGGCGAAAAATGTTTCTTGAAGGTCACTCTCCTCATATGGCTTTTTTCGGTGCTTTTTCTCTTTTTTCAGCCAAATTTCGGAGGAATAATTTTACTTACGGGGATATGCATGTCCATGCACGTGGTGAATCGCGGGTGGAAATATCCATTGAGGGCGGCCATATTTTTGCTGTTGTTTTTTGCGCTGATGATATATACGGAGAATTATCGCATGTGGCGGCTCTGGGCATTTCTCAATCCTTGGGACGACCCCATGAAAAAAGGGTTTCAGATAATCCAGGGACTTGTGGCTTTCAACAACGGGGGCGTCCTCGGAATGGGCTTGGGGAAGGGCCTGCAAAAGCTGAATTATCTTCCGGCGGCTCATACCGATTATATTTTCCCCGTTATCGGCGAGGAGTTTGGCTTGGTAGGGACTTTCTTGGTTTTGGCGCTCTATTCGTTTTGGGCATGGAAGTGTTATCAGCTGTACAGGCGAAGCCGTGACCCATCCCGCACCGCCTTGATATGGGGCATGACTGTCTCGATTCTCTTTCCGCTTTTTATCAACTTGGGAGGCGTGATGAAGCTGCTGCCTCTTTCTGGGATTCCCTTGCCTTTTGTGAGCGCCGGCGGTACGGCGTTGGTATTCATGTGGGTTCGCGTGGGGTTCTTGCTGCGCATCGGTAAAGAGCTGACGGATGTCGCGGCGCGGCACGAGGGCGCTTTAGATGATTTGGATTTATTGGATGATTTTGTGTGGAACGCATGAAGAAGCATATAAAGAAAGTTTTGATAGTAGCCGGGGGCACGGGGGGGCATATCTTTCCGGCGCTCGCGTTTGGCGAGTGGATTCAAAAAGAAAAAAAGGCCGAGAGCGTCATCTATCTTTCTGGAAACCGGGCTCTGGAGCTTGAGATATATCGTTCAAGAGGGGTCGAGCCGATTTGTCTGTCCTTGGGTGGATCGCCGATTGGCGCTTCCTCTGTATTTTTGAAGCTGCGGCGCTGCGCGGAACTTTTTTTTTCTTTTTTGCGGGTGGGCGTTTTGCTATGCAGGGAACGGCCTGACGTTTGTTTTTTGTTCGGCAGCTATGTCTCGCTGCCTCCGCTTTTCTGGAGCCTCATTTTACGTATTTCTGTCATATTGCACGAACAAAACTCCTGTGCCGGAAAGGTTACGCGCTTGGCGTCTTTTCTTGGCGTGCCCATAGCTTCGGGCTGGGGGGAATGCCGAGGTTTGCGTAACTTCACGCCTGTCGGCGTTCCAATACGAGACATAAAAAAAATACCCAAACTCGAAGCGGCGAGGGCCTTAGACATTGATATTTCGGGCTCGGATTTTGTCGTGGGCGTAATAGGCGGCTCGATAGGCAGCGCGTCTCTTGAAAATCTCATCGGCCAATTGGCTCGGGACAGGGAAAATTTCATTTTTGCGGCGCTCGGAAATCGGCCTTCCGAGTCGGCGGCGTCTAAAAACCTTTATTTTTTGGGTAAGCACTGGGATATGACGCTGTTTTATTCGGTCTCAGACGTGGTCGTATGCCGCGCCGGGGCGTCCACATTGGCCGAGTTGATGGCCTACGATGTTCAGGCCTTGGTTGTCCCTTGGACAAAAGCGGCCGACGGACACCAAGAGCTAAACGCGCAAAATTTCTCGCGCAGGACGGGGAACCCTATATGGATTCAAAGCAAGATTCAAAATAAAATTCAAAATAAAACAGACTCTGATTATTATGAGTTCGATAAAGCATTTGAAAAACTTATTGAGAAATTCAACGAGAAAAAAACGCCCAGTCAACCCAATCAAAATCAATCTGATTTGCTGTGGCGGGTTTGTAAAAATAAATAAAAACGCAATTTTCGTTCAATTTATGGAACGCCTTCTCTATTTCTCGCAAAGACAGGCGTTGTCTTCACGATAGAATATCTCGGACTTATGTAAAATACATTTAGCGGAGGATCGAAATATGTCTAATTGGGTAGCGATATGTTTGCTTTGTTTCTTTTTGTCCTGCTTTGATAAGTTAGGGGGTTGGTTATTTATGGTCGCCAAGTTGAAGATTTTTCTTCAGAGTGAAGGTTGTATGCCCGGGTGCAACTGGTGCCGGACGCATCGAGGAACGGATGACGAACCGTTTCCAAACCACATAGCGGACGCCGCTCGTGTGGCGAAATTGCTCCCGGCGCTCAAAGAATATTATGGTTCCAGGGTCGAGGTGTCGGTTATGAGTCCGTGGAATTTACGCGCGCTCTGGGACTGTTTTCGTTTGGACATCACCCCGGCGAAACCGGCGTGGGTGATGGGAAAGAAAAAATTATACGAAGGAATTCCTGAGCTGAAAGATTTATTGGCAGTCATAGACGCGGAACTCGCTCCGTCATAACCGCCGTGCCGGAAGCCATAACCATCAGCATACCGTTCTTGGCCTCCGGCGCCTCATAGTCCGCATCCGTGCCTACTACGGCGTTTACGCCCATCAACGCGTCGCCTCCGTTTCGTTGATGGGCGTATTTTTATGATAAAATAATATATAGTTTATATTATCATAGTTTTCGAGGTGCCTTATGGAGTATATAAATCGGAGCTTGGAGCGGAAGTTCACGCGAATGAGCGAGTTCTTCAAGGCCGTTCTCGTCACGGGCGCAAGACAGGTCGGCAAAACGACAATGCTCAAGCACTTGGCGGAGGGGCAAACCAGAGCCTATGTCACGCTCGACAACCTGCTGGCGAGGGAGCTTGCGAAGTCTGACCCCGTGCTGTTTTTTCAGACTTACAAGCCGCCGATTATCATTGACGAGGTGCAACACGCACCGGAGTTGTTCTCGCAAATCAAAATTATCTGTGACGAGAGCGAGGAAACCGGACTGTTCTGGCTGACGGGTTCGCAGCGGTTCGCGATGATGAAAAACGTCCGTGAAACGCTCGCGGGCAGAATCGGTATTTTGGAGCTGTACAGCCTGTCAAGGAACGAGAAAGACGGCGTTGTGTTTGAAAATGAATTAGATTTCTCTTTGGATTGTCTCATGGCGCGGCAGAAGAAAGTCCCCAAAAATGATGTCGTTAAAGTCTTTATGCATATATGGCGCGGCGGTATGCCGCAGGTGTTCCGCGCTGACGCGGAGCAGCGCCAGGAGTATTACAACTCTTACGTCAACACATACCTTATGCGCGACACGGCGGACCTCGGCGGTGTAACGGACGCCCTGCGTTTCGGGAAGTTTCTGACCGCCTGCGCCGCGCTCGTTTCGGAGCAGGTCAATTACAAAAATCTCAGCGACGCCGCGGATATTTCGCAACCGACCGCGAAAGAGTGGCTGCGGCTTTTAGAATCTCTTGGCATTGTCTATATTCTGCGGCCATATTCAAACAACGCGTTGAGCCGCCTGACAAAGACTCCGAAGCTGTATTTTTGCGATACTGGGTTGTGCGCCCACCTCTCGATGTGGCTCACACCTGAAACGCTGATGAACGGCGCGGCGAGCGGGCATTACTTTGAAAACTACGTTGTAGCTGAAATACTCAAAAACTACTCCTACTCGCAGATGGGGGCGAATATTAGCTACTTCCGCGACTCCAACTCGAGGGAGATTGACGTTTTCGTTGAGGAGGGCGGGCTTATTCACCCGCTTGAAATTAAGAAGTCCGCGAATCCCGGCGCTCGCGACGTTAAGAAGTTTGAGGTATTGGATAAAGCGGCGGCAAAACGCGGCGCGGGTGGGATTGTCTGTATGTGCGAGGAAGTCATACCGATTGACGCGCATAACTGCTTTATTCCGTGCAATTTGCTGTAAAGACATCGACGAATCCCCAACGTTTCAGGAGAGGTCTATGCCGGCTCCGATTCTTCCAGCATGGAGATCAATTTTTCAAGACCGCCCGAAGCGTGCGCCCTTTCCGCCATCCCGGCGGCGCACTCTGTGTCCTGCTGGATTTTTTCAACGGAGGATATAAGCATATCCCACGGCCGTTTCATAAAAAATTTCAGTGAATACTTGTGGTTTCTAAAGACATATAGAGCTACTCCTTTCTTTTTTATGTAATAGCTCTATATTTACCACTTCTTTTCTATAGATTCAAGCCCTGTCTATGATTTTTTATGCGTTTACCCTGTCTGTCTGTGTGACTAACGGCTTAGACGGAGGCGGATGCTCCAGTAGATTTTGTAAGCCGCGGGAATGGCCAAGAGGGCCAGAAACCCTCCGGCGCACAGGCCGCCGATGGCGACGACAGCTATGGGAGAGCGCATCGCTGCGGCGCCGCCGGTGGACATCGCTAAGGGAAGCATGGACACCACCGAGGTCGCTATGGCCATGACCAAGGCTTTGAAACGTACCTCGGAGGCCTGCTCTATAGCTTGGTAAGGGTGTACGTTTTCGTCGCGCCGCAGGGTCTCAGCGTAGTCTACGACGACGATAGCATTGTTGACTACCATACCTATAAGCATGATGACGCCTATGAGCGCGAAGATGGATATGGACGTTCCCGTGACCAGCATGGCGGGGACGACCCCAATCAGAGCCATCGGCGCTGTCAGCAAAATGATGAAGGCGTAAGCCCAGGATTCCATGATGGCCGCCACAACGATGTAGGTTATCAGGATGGCGATGCCAATGGCACGGAATAGCTCCGCAAACTCCTCCGCCATATCTTCTTCCTCGCCGCCTAAGCTGACGGAGTAACCGTCGGGCAGGGTGAACGTGGAGAGGAGTTGTCTCATCTTTTCGTTGCCCTCGCCGGCCGTGATGTAGCGAACGCTGCCCGTGACGACCACCGCGCGCTCGCGGTCGACGCGGCGAATCTCCGTCGGCGCGTCCCCCCAGACCACGTCCGCCATTTCCTCGAGCGGCACTAATCCATAGTTAGTCATTATGGGCAGCTCCGCCACCGTGTATATGTCGCCCGCCTTTTTGCGGTCAAGTCGGGCTTTGATGTCGTACTCAAATCCATCGCGGCGAAATTTTCCGGACTCATTGCCAATAAGGTAGCCCCTCACGACGCTGGCGAGGTCTGAAAGGTTCAGGCCCAAGGGCGCAAGACGCCACCGGATGGGAACGATCTGAAGCTCGGGCTTCCCCATCTCCGTCTCGATAGCCAGGTCGCGCACACCGGGAATCGCGCTCCCCTTAGCTCGAATTTCCTCCGCTATCGAGTAGAGAACGTCCATGTTCTCGCCCTTGATACGTATCTCAATGGGGTCGCCGCCGAAGCCGCCGCTGCGAATGTCGTTGACGACGTATTCCACACCCTCGAGCGTAGCCAAGAAGGAACGAATTTTATCCGCCACGTCCCGGGTCGAGAGACGACTGGGATTGTCTGCCAAGTAAACGCGGATGGATGCCCGGTTGACGGAACTGCTCCGCGCGTTGGCCCCCACCGTCGAGACGACGTCGCGAATGTACTCCCGCCGTTCCGGCAGCGTATCGATGAACGCTTCCAACATTTGGACTTTTTTCTCGGTTTCCTCAATAGAGGAGCTGTTGCCGAGCGTCAGCTTTATTCTGATCTTCCCGTCATCGACGACCGGAATGGACTCTGTGCCGATAAGAGCGCCCAGAGTCAGCGCCCCATACATCAATCCCACGAAAATAAGCATGGTAATAATCGGGTGTCGCGTAGAGCGGCGGAGAAAAACCATGAACAGGTCCTTAAAACTCTCGTAGAGCCAGTTCCACCAGCCGGTCAGAACGCGGCTCACGATGGATATTTCACCGTCCGATGTTATGCGCGCCGCCATGCAGGGCGTCACGGACATGGTAACCCACAGGGATAATAGCGTCGCATAGAGGATTGTGACGGCGTAAGGAGCCAAGAACTGCCCCGCCACTCCGTGTATCAGGGCCACGGGCAAAAAAACCCCAAGGTTGGTCAGAACTCCGGCCAGAACGGAGACGGAAATTTCCCTCGCGCCCTTTTCGGCGGCCTCAAAAGGCTCGTAGCCCAAGTCGCGGTAGCGATAGATGTTCTGGATTATCAAAATCGCGTTCATGACTAACGTACCCATGGAGAGCGCCAGCCCCAGCGTGCTCATAAGGTTCAGCGTGTAGCCGAGAGCCTGC
>BOCC01000070.1 GCA_026002715.1 Synergistales bacterium | reverse complement strand
GGCAATAAAGAAGTGGTTGCTCCCAAGTCTCCCCAAATGGGCAAAGGACGTTCCGTATCAAATTAAGGCTATAGCCGTAAAAGATGCTTGCCAAACTATTATGTTGTGCAAACGTAAGTTTAAGTTGACGCATCAATGGCAGGATGCTTCATTCCGCACACGCCATGACAGGAAGCAGACTATTTTTATTCCTAAGTCAGCTATAAATCCTGCTCACGGTGCGTATTACACTTTGTTAGGGGACATTAAGACTTATGAGCCTATTCCAGTGCCACGTGGCGACTGCCGTTTAACTTTGTGGAATAATAGATGGTTTGTTAGTGTATCTATAGCTGCTGACGCAAAAGCCGAAAACCAAGGCCGTACAGTTGCTATTGATCCCGGTGTTCGTACATTCGCAACTTTCTACAGTTCCGAGTCTTGCGGCAAAATCGGAACAGGTGATTTTTCGAGGATACAAAGACTTTGTTATTATTTAGACGACATCATCTCTCGTATGTCTAAAGCAGCGCATAAACAACGTCACAAAATGAAGAAAGCCGCCGAACGTATGCGCTGGAAGATTCGTGACCTGATTGATGAGTTGCATCATAAAGCCGCGCTGTTTTTTGTTAAAAACTTCGACGTTATTTTTATACCCGAATTTGAGACAAGCCAAATGGCAAAGCGCGGTTATCGCAAGATAAGATCTAAATCAGTCAGGTCAATGGTGACATTCGCTCATTATAGATTTCAGGAGTTTTTGAAGTTCAAAGCGTCGGAATACGGAAAGCAAGTCATTAACATAAACGAAGCCTATACCTCAAAAACCTGTTCCTGGAGCGGCGTAGTCAAAAATATAGGCGGCTCTAAGTTTATCAAAGACGGCAACATAGTTGTAGACCGGGACTACAACGGCGCTCGTGGGATACTTCTGCGAGCTTTGCGAGATTCAGCTTTACCCTGCCTCATATGAGGCTTGGGTTATACCATGCGGAAGATTCATAAGTTGTTGGTATGAATTAGTACGCTGAAAGGATCGGGCGGATACTGTACGTTTATCTCATTTGATGGTTGGGGGGCGTTACAGTTTTTCCCATAGCCGATAAAAACACGGTGTATCCCATCTCGCTGCGCAATAGAATACGTTATTATGGGGAAAGCGTTCTCATTGATAAAAAAAAGGTAAAGGGACTTCACTCAAGCTACCCCAATACGAACGAGCGAGATACTGAGGATGTGACTTTGACTCGAATGGGTTTTACCTCCGTGAGCGACTGGGTCTTCGAGGGTTTGCGCGGCGCGGTGTACACCGGTGATTTCGGTAAAACAAGCAATCAAGTTTACTTCGACAAATAACCCTACGCAAAAAGCTCAGGGGAGTATCCCCTGAGCTTGAACGGTTCAAATCTTTCCAACACGCGGCAGAAGCAACCACGGCCGTTTCATAAAAAATTTCAGGCTTAACAAGAATGTATAGAAAGGAAGCCTCCCGCATCCGCGAGTTTGCGGCTTCCCTTTTGCTGTCTTGCAATGCCTTAGGCTGTTTAGCCGTCTTGCTTACTATCGAGGAACTAATGTTTGGAGCTTATCTATCGGCAATTCAGCAATCTCAGCGACTTCCAGCAACGTCATGCCGCGCGATAGCAACTTTCGCGCCACATCAAAAGCCTTTTCAACTTTGCCTTCGGCTTTACCTTCGGCTTTACCTTCGGCTTTGCCTTCAGCTTTGCCTTTCTCAATGCCTTCCTTGATGCCTTTCTCAATGCCTCTTAGTTCCGCTTTTTCCGCCGCTTCTTCCGAATAGGTCAAAATTCTATCCTGCAACATCACATCCCCCTCCTTGAACTCCGCGTATTGAGCAAACAGTTCTCTGTACAACCGCTCCATATGCTCCAGCACTATACGCTTGTCAGCTTCGCTCACTAAGCCGGACGCCTCGGCGCGGTCCGCCATCATCACAAGTTCGTCCACAATTTCTTTCATCTCTATGGCTAATTCCGCGCGGCGCTTGGATGTTTGGGCCGACACTGTTTGCTTGCGTAATTTTAACACATAGAACGGCAATAGAATAGCGAGCTTACGCTCCTCAAGCTCTTTTATATCATGCTCAAGAAATTTGAACGACTTCACTTTGTAGTCATATTGTTCACCGTCAGAAAACTCTAAAGAAAGCGTTACCTCGTCCGGCGTTTTTTTAGTAGTCTCCCAATAGATGATCCTTGCGTTAGGAAATTTTATCGATATTTTACTCCCGTCCTCCGATATTGTTTTTGTGCGAAGCCCTTCCATAAAACCATACTCAAAGACTCGAACGACAATATTCTCGTCGTCCTCTATTTCGGCTTCGATATGATAAGCGTATGCTTTGCCTATGATAATGATGGTGTCTGATTGGAGGCGACGTAACTTTTTCGATACGGTTTCAGTGTTGGGATAATTAACAGTGCTGTCTAACGGGTGATTTGTATCAAACAGACCGTTGATGAATTGAATGACCGCCACGCTTGACAATCGTATCAACTGCTTCAAGATCAAGTCAAAGATCTGCGCCGTATCGCGCTCTTGTTTTTTGCCTAACTCTTTCGCCACTGTGCGACATCCTCCCGCTTCACTTAGTCATGCCGCTATTTTACAGCAAAAAGCAAAACACCTCAACAAGACATTTTATAACGATGTGTTCTTGATGTAGCGTTTTTGAAAAGACGAGTGCCGTTTGGAAAGTGAAAGTTTATGAAACGGCCCTGCAGAAGCAACGAGGATGACTTTGCGGGGCGTCTGATCGAGCAAGCCAGGACCGAGCCCAGCAAGCCGTGACGTATCGTGTCGTTTCCGGCGTTCGCGGAAAGTGGGCGCGAAGACAGGCACCCCAAGGACACGAGAGCGGACAGTGAGGCTCTATGGCCATCTCGGTTTGGCGCTGACAGATTGCGTAAAATCAAAGTCGCCGTAGGCCCCTACGATTGGATTACGTCCTGAGTAAACCCTATAGTCTTCACATAGTGACGGGCGGTCGCTTGCCGATCGCCGCGTCCCTACATCGCCGCAAGCGCGCCGAAAGGGCAAGCCTTGACGCAAGCCGGCTTCAGACCTGTTTTTCGACGTTTCGCGCATGGTTCGCAGCTACGCTCGCCCCCGTCCAAGCAGGCCACTAAACAAGCTCCGCAATTTACGCATAGCGAATTCGGCTTCGGCATTCCGCTCATCCTTGCAACGCTTTTTTCTGATTCGCTTTGATTATCAGCCCTAAGCTCGATTTTTTCAAGTTTGCAGAGCGCGGACTTGTAGCCCGGGAAGCCGGAGATTGGGTCGAGGTAGTTTGCGTCAAAAAGCTGATTCACGTTCGCTTCCCCCCAGCCGTGGTACATGTGAACCACGCCGCGCATAACCGCGCCAGTCGGGTTGGCTTTTACCTCGATAGCGCCAAACGGGGTGGACAGGCGCATAGATTCGCCCTCTTTGACGCCGAGAGCGCGGGCGTCGTCCGGGTTGACGTCCGCCGCCGGATGGTTGGGGCGCAAACCTCTGAGCCAGGGGAGGCGGTTGACGCGGGAGTGAATGAACATCGGCAGCCGGGAGCCCGTGTTGAGGATGAGGGGATACTCTTTGGCCATGTCGGGCGCGGCTTCTCTGCTGTATTTGGGGGGCGTATATACAGGGAGCGATTCGAGGCCGGGCTGTTCCCAGTACTTTTCTAATACTTTCGACTTGAACTCGATTTTCTTGCTGGGCGTCGCCGCGCCTTTTGTGTACTTGCGCTCCTCTGTTTTGATGGGGTCTTTGACGAACATGCCGCCGGGGTGAAGCTCAAGCTCCGCAACGGTCATCCCGCTCGGGGCCAGTATCCAGTCAATGCAGGCCCTGTACCCGAGTTTGAACAAAGGATCATCCGGGCAGATACGACGCGCGAGGTCGAAAATTATGTCGATGTCAGAGCGTGATTCGTACAGCGGTTCAATCGCGGGAGCGCTGAGCTGAACGTAGCCCATATTGTGGCAGCGCAGCTCTGAGCGCTCTAAGGACGTACAGGCCGGCAGCACAAGGTCGGCGTGACGGCAGGAATCGGTCATAAACGGGTCTACGTCTACGATGAAGTCGAGGTTGTCAAGGCTCTCCAAAAACCCCTCGGAGTCCGGCCACATGCGGTAATTAAGCCCGAAGCCGATAAGGCACTTGAGCGGGTAGGGACGCCCTGTGCGCAGCTGTTCCGGCAGGCACATGGCCTGCGCCTCTCCCGTAGCCGTTTCCATCCAGACGGGAAATTTTTCCGCGCCGACGCGCGGGGCCATCTCCGAGAGCTTGCGCGGGTTCTCGAACTCGCGCTCGCGGGTCAGGAATTTGCCTGAGGCGTAGAGATAGCTGGGCGGCTCGGCCAATTGGCCGCCTTTAATATCGTAGTTGCCGGTGAGCGCCACCAGCATAAAGACGGCCCGGTAATTTTGAACGCCGTTGGTGTGGTGTACGACGGGCGAGGCGCTCTGCATTATGGACGCGGTTTTGGACGCCGCGAACATCTTGGCCGCCGCCCTGATGTCATCCGCCGGAACGTCCGTCAGCTCCTGCGCTTTAAGGGGCGTGAAGTTTTTGACGTACTCCCGATATTCCTCAAAACCGTAGGTGAAGTTTTCAACAAAATCTTTGTCGTAGAGATTTTCCTCGATAATGACGTTGGCCATAGCGAGAGCCAGCGCGCCGTCCGTGCCGGGGCGAACGCGGAGGTGAATGTGGGCGCGTTTTGTGGTAGGGGTCTTGCGCGGATCCACGACGATAATTTTCATGCCCCTTTTCAGCGCGGCGTCTATCGCCATACCGCGCCCGAGAGAAGAGTGGTACGGGTTGCCGCTCCATATCAAAAGACAATCCGTGTTGGCTATATCGGGGCCGGCAGGCAGGCCGAAAACCAATTTCTGAGCCATGACGACCGCCGTGGAGCATGTGCTGGACTCCGTACAGTAGTTGGGAGAGGCGAACGCGTGAGCAAGCCGCCTCAGATAGGGGCGGAAATATTTGGTATACCCGGAGAAGAAAATCACCGACTCGGGCCCGAACTCGGCCTTCGCGGACAAAAATTTTTGAGCTACACTGTCAAGCGCCTCGTCCCAAGAAATGGGCTCGAATTGGCCCGAACCGCGAGGGCCGACGCGTTTTAGCGGCTGTTTTATTCTGTCCTCATGATATATATACTGTCTGGTGGCCGCGCCTTTGGGGCAAAGCGACCCCTTATTGAATGGATGCTCATTGCTGCCCTCGATTTTGATTACGGAGCCGTCTTTCACAAAGACATCCAAGCCGCATTGAGTCGAAGGGTCACAGATAGCGCAAAGCGATTTCTTGATCTCAATACCGGTATCCATGACCTAAAGCGTAATAACCTGGTCGACTCCGCCTATCTCCCCCAGAATGGAATAAAGGTTGGGGAAGCAGCCGATAAAAGCGCCCTGAACCAATTTTTTCTCGATCTTGCGTTCTATTGCGCACTGGTCGCAGGCCATGAGCAGCATGCCTGTTTTGTCGGCGATTTTTCTGAGGCGTTCTCCCATATCGGTGCCCTCCACCAAGAAAAACGTGTTATCCATAAAGAAGAACATCCCCGCCACCTCGGCCCCGTGACGCCCGGCCTCCAACTGCGGGATAATCATGGTGTTCAGTATCTTCTGAGACGTCGTGGTCGCGAATACATAAGCTACTTTCATAATATAAAACCACCTTTCGGATTTTTTACGCGTTCTTCACGCGGACTGTTGTTCGGATTCCTTAAACGCCTTTCTAAGCAAAGAGGAGAGGCGCGTTTTGTGCTTTTCGTAGGCCTCCGCGTCCCTGTCTCTCGGGCGCGGGAGGTCTATCGCCGTATCGTCCAAGATACGCCCCTGACGGGATGAAAGCACTATGACCCTGTCGCTGAGATAGACGGCCTCGTCGACGTCGTGGGTGACCATTATCACGGTGATTTGTTCTTTCAGCCATAGCGACTCCAACTCTTCCTGGAGTTTTTGCCGCATCTGAAAATCTACGGCGCCCATAGGCTCGTCCATCAGCAGTATTTCGGGCCGACCGGCAAGGGCGCGTATAAAGGCGGTGCGCTGCTTCATTCCTCCGGAAAGCTCTTTGGGGAAAAAGTTTTCCTTCCCATCGAGCTGCGCCATGTTCAAAAGACGCGCGGCTGTCCGGTCGCGCTCTTCTCTCGGCACATTTTGCTGCTTCATAGGGAACATGACGTTTTCTTTCACCGTCATCCAGGGGAAAAGCGCGTAGTTTTGGAAGACAAACCCCCTGTCGGGCCCCGGGCGCGACACCTTGCGGTCGCCTAACAGGATGCTGCCGCCCGTGGCCTCCTGAAACCCGGCCAAAATAGAGAGCAGAGTCGTCTTGCCGCAGCCGGAAGGCCCCAGAATGCTGACGAACTGTCTGTCCTCTACCGAGAAAGAAATATCCCCCAAAACCGTGCGAGTCTCACGTCCGCGGGAAAAGGTCTTGTTAAGATGTTCCACTTTCAGCTTGACAACGTTTCGCATTTTTAGCTCACTTCCACTGTGTGAGGACATTGCCGACGGCGCAGATAATTTTGTCCATCATATAGCCGACGAGAGCGCCCAAGATCATCAGGGCCAACAGTTTTTCCGTCTCCATGCGCGTCTGGGCCTCTACCATCGCGAACCCAAACCCGGCGCTTGTCGCTATAAACTCCGCGCATATGACGGCCATCCAACCGCCGCCGAGCGCAAGGCGCGCGCCGCCCAATATGTCGGGAAGCGCCCCGGGAAGGACGATATGGCGGAAAATGCTAAACGTCCCCGCCCCCATGCTGCGCGCCGCGTGAAAATAGTCTTTCGAGATGTTCCGTACGCCGACTATCGTGTTCAAAACCACGGAGAACAGCCCGGCCAGAGCTATCATAAAAATCGTGGGGCCGTTGCCGAGGCCGAACCAAATTATCGACAAAGGCACCCAAGCCATGATAGGCACCTGACGAAAGCAGCCCAAGAGCGGGTCGAGCATGTGCATAGCCGTTTTTGACACGCCCATCAAAAGACCCACGGGCACCCCGATGATCAGGGCGCAGCCGAAGCCCTTCAGGACGCGCTCTAACGTAAGGAGCAGATTTTTCCATACGTCAGGCGTCTTGAAAAAAAGCGCGAAGGCCATAAACGTACTCTTGGGCGTCGGCAGAAGGAGTTGGCTGTTGTAGTGAAGCGACATCAGATACCAGAACCCCGCGAACGCCGACAGGGATATTATAGGCGACAGAACTTTGTTCAGCAGCCCCCTCTGCTCGCCCGTGAGTTCGCTTAGAGAGATATTTTTCGGAATTTGATTCGTAACCTTTTCCATTGTTCCACATCCTCTTGATTCCATCGCAGCCCCTTGTAAAACAGAACCGCGTTTTGCAGACCGTCAGGGGTCGACAACTCCTCTACCGACTTGTTGAAGCGCGCCGCAAAGCCGCCGAACTCCGAACTGTCCGCGAACGTTTTGCTCACCACCAGCACGTAAGTGTCAACGTCGCCGACCGACAACGGTTCTTTATCGCCCGACAACATCCAGGCGGAGAGCGCGTCCATCACGCCGCCGCCCAGAAATTTTCTCTCAAGCGCGTAGGCTATACCCGCCGGAAACAGCGTGACGATATCCGCATAGTCAAAACGCGACGACAGAGCGTCCGCCTGATAACGGCGGCTTTGCATAACTCCCACCTTGTCTGAGCCGTTCTCGCGCCGAGTGACGAGAATATCCGAATTTACGGCCACCGCGCCGAGCAGCGCGTAGCGCGGGTCTTTCTCCAAAAGGGACTCGGCCGCGTCGGGGCACATCACGGCGATGTCCACGCGTCCGCTGCTCATCGTCCACTGCGCCGTGGCCGAACAGCAATCGGCGGTCGGAATAATTTCATCCGGCAAGAAAGACGTTGCGTGAAACGTCTCCGCCGCGTCGCGCAGCATCCACCGAATCGGCAATCCGCCCGTGTTATCGGGAGCCACGACGCGGATAGCCCCATTCTCGCTCGCCCCGCCGCCACGTCTAAAAAGCGCGAACGCGATAAGCAGAGCTAAAGCAAGTCCGCCAAGCGCGCGAGCATAAAATCTATCGTCAGTCAGGGGTGCGTCCCTCAGCGGCGTAGGCTTTGGCCTTCCATTCCTCATACGGCATACCTACAGGGAAAAGCCCGTCCACTTCGTCCTTGATGAACGCGTCGAAATCGTCGGCCTGACTTTCCTCGAGCAGCTTGGTGTAGAGCAGTTTATCGAAGTCCGGGGCCTGCTCAAAGTTTCCTATTTCTATCAAATACCGAATTTCGTTCTCCCACTTCTGGCGCTCGATTTTCCAGGTGAGGGTGCGTCCCTCGAACACGGTCTTTCTGTGAATGGTCATCAGGCCTACCTCGAACGGGACGTTATATGCCTTGGCAAAAATCTCGGCGCACTCCACGGGGTGCGTGTAGAGGTATTTCATGCCTCTTACGTGAGCCGTCGTCATACGCTGCGCCAAGGCGGGATGATCTTTGATAAACGACTGTCTCATGGCGTAGGCGCAGCATATGCCCTGATCCTCCTCGGAAAGGAGGGCCGGCTCGTCCACGCCCAAGATATGGCCGGTCTTCTCGTAGATAGCCATGGACGCCCAGGGATCGCAGGCCGTATAACCGTCCAACTGCCCCACCTTCATGGCAAAATATTCGTCCTTGTCGGACATGTTGAAGACCTCGTAGTTCGACCCCTCAAGCGGCAGATTCAGGCGGCGGGCCATACGGACCCATGACGGGTTGTACTTCTCAGGCCCTGTGCCGATGGCCATTTTTTTGCCCAAAACATCCGCCGACGCGGCGAGCGCGTTTGAAACGACGAGATAATATGACCCGCCTGAGTGGTTGTTTGCCGCGATAACCACCGGCGCGCCCTTCTGAAAAGCCGTCATAACCACACGGTTGCTGACGTAGCCCGCGTCCATCTGAGCGGCGGCCATAGCTTCAGGAACCTTGCCGTTGCCCGTTACCTCTACGTTCAGCCCCAAGTCCTTGTAAATTCCGACGGCTTCCGCGACGGGAGCCGTAGTCATGTGGTCGCAGTTGTAGTATCCCAACTTGATAAGATACTTCTTGTCGGCGTCCGTCAGCTCCGGAAGGTTCTCCGCATACCCGACCGCGCCGCCGCACGCCAAAATTATTCCGCACGCCAAAATCAACAGCTTTCCGTACATTTTCATAACCCCAAAACCCCTTTCATATTTAGTTACAGCAGTCCCGCATATTTTCTCCGAACAGGTCCTCCAAAACATCGCCGTGACAGCGATAGATGGCAAAACCGGCGCTCACGCCCTTTGAGCCGTAGACGATAAACTCCATAGGCGGCGTTTCATCTATATTTTTGAACTGTATAACCTGATTCGAGACCGGCGCGGGGACCACATTTGTCAGCACGGGGCCGTCCGTTCCGGTCAACACTACAACCATCCGGTTGACATCCGGGGAGACGCGATAGATAACGATCAGATCATCCTGCCCGTCGTCGTTCAGGTCTTGCGTGGCTGAGCAGATAATCTCGTGCCCCGGCATTTGACTTTCAAAGAAATCAAGCCGCGAACCCGCGAAAGCGTCTTGAGCGTTCAGCAACAAAAACGCCGCGGCGAGCGCGCAAAACAATCTAATCAAGCGCGACCAAACCGGGCGCAAGGCCATTCCAAGGACAAACAGCGCGCAAAGCGTTCTCGCGAGCAGCGAGGGGTCGAGCGAGAGATAGTTGGACAGCCTAAGCGAGCGCATACTCGCCGCCATATCCATAAACGGCACGAAGTCCGGCATCAAAATGAGGTTGACGGCATATCCCGAAACGAGAGCGCCGAGAGTGACGAGAACAAAATAGAGAACGGCGGTGCGCCGCCCGATTAGCCTGTAGAGCGTCAAAAGCTCCGGCAGGTTCGTGGCGACGCCGGCCAAGAGAAACGTGACGGCCACGCCGGGCGCAGCTCCGCTGGCCACAAGCATGGCGATAAAAGGGATATGGCCCACGGCGCAGATATACATCACGGAACCCAGCATAGCGACCCCGGTGAGCGAGAGCATACTCGGATTGCCCAGCGTGTCGCGGATAAAGCCGGGAGGAATCAGAACGGCTACTAATCCCATCAGGAGCATCCCCAAGCACACGTACTTAGAGACCATCGGCCCCAGCTCTCCGAAGCCCCATAGAAGCCCGCTGAAAAAACGCCTTCGCCATGATACGGAAGGGTTTGACAGAGACGTTGCGCGCGGAGTCTCTACATCGGCAAGGTGAAGCTCCGGCCCAGCCAAGGCGTTCCCCGCCAAACCGACGACAAAAGACAGAAGCACTCCAGACGCGACATAGAGAAACGTCAGCTTAGGCCCAAGAAAACCCAGACCTAAAAGAATGGCGGCGGGGTTCGTGACGGGAGTGGCGGTCATAAAGGCGAGCGTAGGCCCGACGTAAGCGCCGCTGTAATAAAGGCTGACGCCCAAAGGTATTATCCCGCAGCTGCATATCGGCAGCAGAAGCCCGGAAGCTAGGGCCTTCAAGATAGAGCCGGGACGCGCGTTGCCCAGAGATCGCTGCAAAAACTCTGGGCTCAAAAAATTACGAAGGACGCCGGCCGCCGCAAAGCTGACGGTCAGCCACACCGCCGTTCCGTTCAGCCCTTCCCAAGAGACGAGCAGGATTCGCGCGGTTCGCTCTAACGCTATTTCAAGCATTGGCTTTCCGCGGACTCGGCCGTTTGCGCCGCGGCCAAAAGCGCGTCTTCAATAACGCCGCGGGAAAGCGTATCGATGCGAATATGTCCGTCGATAATCAACGTCCCCTTGCTGATTACGCCGTATTTTTTGAGATATTCAAAGTCTTTGCCGGCACGGTAGACGCGGACGTCAAAAAGATCGGGACGGCGCCCCGCCGCCTCCTCCACTGTGCGCGCGTGAACGTCACAACAGGGACATGTGTTGATAAATTCCACTTGTATTTTTCGCATGGTTTGCATTTTTACGGATTCCTCCACAAATTGAGCCGGCACACGGATTGTTTGGACGCTGAGTGAAGGATGCTATTCCTACTTGAAAATGAAGGGGAAATATAAACGGAGGATAACAAAAAAGCCGCTTTAAGGCGGCCCTGTTTTTATAAGTTTGGGCTACCTCAGAACAGACGGACTCCACAAAAGAACGGATTTAAATGCCCGCGCTTTCGCCGAAAGACCTCCGATTTTGGAATGCATCCCGTGCATTGCGCGCGGCAGCATCATGTAAAGCCCATAAATTTCATCGCTGATATTTTCTCCCGTCGTGTTTATTTTAAGCGTATGTAAATGAAGACACCAAACCACTTTTTTTATTGTAACGCAATGCGGAGGACTGTCAAGAGATGGAATTTTTGAGTTTCCCCATTTTTTTATTGAAGCCATTTTTCCACCATGGAAAGTCTTAATACAAGCGCGTTTACGAGTCGATGGCTGTGATAAAACGCAAAATTTTGTTTTCAACTTTGAAAACACTAAAAACATAGCAATATCAAGCACTTCGAGAGATATAGAAATGAAAAATGGGGAAACTCAAACCCCTCTTGTGTTCACAAAAAATACATGCTCATGTATAATACAAATCAGGAGAGGCGTACAGAATCTTGTGCGAACTGTCTTGTGGGGTTTCCCCCGAAGGGGGGTGATTGCGTGGCGAGAACGATAGAGCTAATAAAGCTCTTAATCGAACTCGTAGTAGCCCTGAGAAAGCTACTACGAGCCATGGCCGAACTTCTACGGCTTTTCAAAGCGTAAACTATTCTAGTCTTGCTTAGGGCGTAAGTCCTTGTGAGGTTAGAGCCTCACCGGGCAGCCTACTTAACCGCTAACCCGTCTGACCTCTGCTAAAGAAACTAAGCGACTCACACGGCTCATACTTCGCCGGTTCGCTGCTTATCCCAAGCGGTTTTTATTATATCAAAAATCCGCGCATCCGCCATGGCCGTTTCATAAAAAATTTCAGGCTTAACAAGAATGTACAAAAGGGAAGCCTCTCGCGTTCCGCGAGTTTGCGGCTTCCCTTTTTTCGCTGTTTTGCAATGCATTAGGCTGTTTAGCTGTCTTGTTTACTATTGAGGAACTAATGTTTGGAGCTGATCTATCGGCAATTCAGCAATCTCGGCGACTTCCAGCAACGTCATGCCGCGCGCCAGCAACTTTCGCGCCATATCAAAAGCCTTTTCAACTTTGCCTTCGGCTTTACCTTCAGCTTTGCCTTCGGCTTTACCTTCAGCTCTGCCTTTTAGTTCCGCTTTTTTCGCCGCTTTTTCCGCCGCTTCTTCCGAATAGGTCAAAATTCTATCCTGCAACATCACATCCGTCGAGTAGACAGCGAACAATCTTAACACTCGAAGTGATAAGACTGTCCACTGCCCCTCACAGAACCGTACTTGCGGTTTTCCCGCATACGGCTCTTCAAATCAGCTTCGGTTCAAAAGTCCATATTGGCTGATTGATACCTTATATATCCTTCAGTTCATATTCCACGCTCTAAAGAACCTCCTGTGTCCCACGTGCTTCCCTTTAGGAAACGCTGATTTGTTATCCCCTTCGCTCCATGTGCTTTCACACACTTCATCACTACTATGAGATAATCCGACTTCTGACAGACCATCGGGTTCACTCCATTTTCAAGATTT
>BOCC01000069.1 GCA_026002715.1 Synergistales bacterium | reverse complement strand
TAGACAGCACTGTTGATTATCCCAACACTGAAACCGTATCGAAAAAGTTACGTCGCCTCCACTCAGACACCATCATTATCATAGGCGGTGTATACGCTTATCATATCGAAGCCGAAATAGGGGACGATGAGAATATTGTCGTTCGGGTCTTTGAGTATGGCTTGGCTGAGGCCCTGCGTACAAAAACGCTATCGGAGGACGGGAGTAAAATATCGATAAAATTTCCTAACGCAAGGGTCATCTATTGGGAAACAACGAAAAAAACACCGGATGAAGTAACGCTTTCTTTAGAGTTTTCTGAAGGCGAGCATTATGACTACAAAGTGAAGTCGTTCAAATTTCTTGAGCATGGTATAAAAGAGCTTGAGGAGCGTAAACTCGCTATTCTATTGCCGTTCTATGTGTTAAAATTACGGAAACAAACAGTGTCGGCTAAGACATCCAAGCGCCGCGCGGAATTAGCCGTAGAGATGAAAGAAATTGTGGACGAACTTGTGATGATGGCGGACCGCGCCGAGGCGTCCGGCTTAGTGAGCGAAGCTGACAAGCGTATAGTGCTGGATCATATGGAGCGGTTGTACAGAGAACTGTTTGCTCAATACGCGGAGTTCAGGGAGGGGGATGTGATGTTGCAGGATAGAATTTTGACCTATTCAGAAGAAGCGGAACTAAGAGGCATCAAGAAAGGCATTGAGAAAGGCATCAAGGAAGGCATTGAGAAAGGCAGAGCCGAAAATGCTTTTGATGTGGCGCGAAAGTTGCTGGCGCGCGGCATGACGTTGCTGGAAGTTGCCGAGATTGCTGAATTGCCGATAGATAAGCTCCAAACATTAGTTCCTCAATAGTAAACAAGACAGCTCAACAGCCTAAAGCATTGCAAAACAGCAAGAAGGGAAGCCGCGAAACGCGGGAGGCTTCCCTTTTGTACATTCTTGTTAAGCCTGAAATTTTTTATGAAACGGCCCTGCGCCAAACCGCCGCGAAGGCTTAATATTGACGCGCATAATATACGTATGATATAATCACTTTATCAAAAATACAAAAATATATAAAGGAGGCGAGGAAATGGCGAGCTCAAAAGAAATCATAAAAATTCTCAATGAGGACGGATGGTTTTACTTAAAAGCAAATGGCGATCATCATTATTTCAAACACCTCACAAAACTCGGAAAAGTTACTGTGCCGCACCCAACAAAAGACGTTAATATCAAAACTTACAAAAAAATAATGAAGCAGGCGGGGCTTCCATAGCCCCCCGCAATACGATAGGGAGTGCTGATGATGAGAAAGAAACCCAACCGCTACACATATCCGGCAATTTTTAGTTACGATTCTGACGGAATCTCCGTGTCATTTCCTGATTTGCCCGGATGTCTTACGTGCGGAGACAATCAGGACAAGGCTATTGATATGGCAAAGGACGCTTTGGCCGGATTTTTGTCATGCTTGGAAGACGACGGAGACCCTATACCCGCGCCTTCAGATTTTCGTAATATACACACGGAAACAAATGAATCCGTCGTAATTATCGAAGCGTGGATGGTTCCGCTCCGCGAAAAAACCGTGCGTAAGAATTTGACCATCCCAGCATATTTGGCATACCAGGCAGAGAAAGCCGGGATCAACTTCTCTCGAGTCCTCTCAGAGGCGCTCGAAAAAGAACTCTTGCTTCAAATCTAAAACCTCAACCCCCGTCCAACAACCCTAACGCCCCGCGCTTTTTGCGCGGGGCGTTTTTATTCGTTGACAAACTGGCGGTTACGGCGGATTAGGATATAGGCAACGGAAAAGTTGTTATAATGGATTGCGACGTTGTTGGCGGTTGTGTTACTCGGGTAAAGGATCGGGGAAAGGATCGGAGAAATATGGATTATATGCTGATGCACAAAGACGTTGAAGTGGCGGGAGTTGAGATTGATAACGATAGCGGCGCCGTTGCGCGTATTGGAGACGTTAAAATCAGCGAACATTTTCCCGTTGGCGTAATAAATAAGGATGGAACACCCAACCGCGCCTCGCTAAATGATTGGTGGAGCAGTCGCTCAATTCCCGCGACACGACAGGGGATACGCGGAATACTGGAAAAGTTTAAAATTAGCTCTACTAAATTATTGATTGAAAAATGTATGGGGTTAAGTTTATCTGATCATTATTGGATTCGTCCGGAGAAAACCGACCTGAAATGGTCTGATGTAAATTTTTTCGAGAATTCTTTTTCTGAGGATATGGGCGACATTTTATTTGGCGGAGCAATAAAAGGTAAAACAAATTTTATGTCGCCAGATAATACTTCCGATGGCTGGTTACGGAAAAGATGGGTTGTCGCGAGTAGTAAACGGTTCTTAGTAAAAGGCGGAAGCGGAACTATTCAACAAGAGCCGTTAAACGAGGTTTTTGCTACAGAAATTATGCGACGCCTCAATATTCCTCATGTTCCATATACGATAGAAATAGATCGGAAACGGGATAAGGCATACAGTATTTGTGAAAATTTTTTGACATCACAAACAGAGCTTATTAGCGCATGGGATATAATGTTGACCCAAAAACACCCTAAGCATATATCTGATTACCAACATTTTTTAAAGTGCTGCGATACGCTTGGCATTCCAGACGCAAAAAACGCGATAAATAAAATGATCGTCGTAGATTTTTTAATTGTCAATGAAGATAGGCATTTTTATAATTTAGGAGCCGTTCGTAACGCTGATACGTTGAAATGGGACGGCATTGCGCCAATTTACGATAATGGAACCAGTATGTGGTATGGCGCTCAGGATTACGCCGTCGGAGAAAATATAGGAGAAAGCAAACCATTTCGCACAGCGCATTCAAAACAAATAAAGCTGGTTTCTTCTTTGGATTTTATAGATTTTTCTAAGTTGTCCGATATTGCGGATATAGCAAATGAAGTTTACGCGCGTTCACCTTTTATTAGCGGCGATCGTCGCAGCCGTTTATGCCGTGTCGCTTTAAATCGCGTTCAGTTATTAGAAAATGAGCGCAATGCCATTTAGTACATTTGTAGTATAAAGATCGCTGAACATTGTTATTTTGTATCTTTAAGCAAGAAGACGTCAAAGTGTTTTCGACTATGGGTCTTTTTTTGTTTTTTGTTGTAAAATAGCGATTTTTTATTGTAGAATGTGCTATGTGTTTCAAAAAAGCCTGCTTAAGGCGGAAGGAGAATATAACATATGGACAGCAAGGACGCAAAAGTAGCAGTTGAGGGCGCGGCCAAGAACAACAAGGCCAAGAAAATCATCGGTACTGTAGTCGGTCTCATTATTATCTTCAATATTTTCTGGAATCTCATGGAACACAAAATATCAGAGGAGTTGGGTGGCGGCAATATCGCCGCTCTGGATGAGCGCATAGCCGTGCTTGAAAAGTCGAATAAAGAGACTTTGGACGTAGACGCCGTGAAGGCTGACCTTGCCGCCATGAAGGAAGCGTCGGACAAGTTCGAGAGCAAGCTGAACGCCATTGTCAAGGCCGAGGAGGCCAAACTTGACGTCCTGACTCAGAACGTAGAGAGTCAGAAGGCCTATGTGGAGACGCTCAAAAGTCTTCTGTCAGGGGAAACCGGCAAGTAGGGAGAATGAAGCGGGATAATATACGAAATTTTTGCATAATCGCGCATATCGACCACGGAAAATCCACCCTTGCCGACCGTCTCCTCGAGGAGACTCACACCGTGGCTATGCGCGATATGAAGCAACAGATTCTGGACTCACTGTCTTTAGAGCGCGAACGGGGGATAACTATCAAACTCGTCCCGGTGCGCATGTACTACAAGGCAAACGACGGCCGCGACTATATCCTGAACCTCATAGACACGCCCGGACATGTGGACTTCGGCTATGAGGTGTCCCGCTCTCTCGCGGCCTGCGAGGGTGCGCTGTTGGTTGTGGACGCCACGCAGGGCGTGGAAGCTCAGACCGTGGCCAACGCCTATCAGGCCATAGAGCAGGGGCTCGAGGTAATACCGATAGTCAACAAAATAGACCTGCCATCGGCAAGGCCGGATAACGCGAAAAAAGAGATAACCGACGTTGTGGGTATAGACGCCTCCGACGCCGTATTGGCCAGCGCCAAGGACGGAACCGGCATAAAGGACATTCTGGAAAAAATAGTGTCGGACGTGCCGCCGCCTGACGGAGACCCTGACGCGCCCTTGGAGGCCCTTATTTTCGACTCCGTATATGATAACTATAGGGGCGTAATTTGCTATGTCCGGGTTATGAACGGGACACTGAAAGCCGGGCAGAATATCCTCTTTATGGCGACAAACGGGCGCTACCCCGTCGATGAAGTGGGGGTGTTCCGTCCGTCGTTTACGACTATTGATTGCCTAAAGGCCGGCGAGGTCGGTTATATCACGGCAAGCGTAAAGACCCTCGCCGAGGCCCGTGTCGGAGATACCATAACTGACGCCGCTAACCCCGCGCCCAAGCCCCTCCCCGGGTACCGCAAGGTGAAATCCGTGGTGTTCTGCGGGTTTTACCCCGTAGAGCGCGACGAGTATCCTCAGCTGCGCGACGCCTTAGAGAAACTTTGCCTCAATGACGCGGCCATCACTTACGAGCCCGAGACGTCCGTGGCCCTCGGGTTTGGTTTCAGGTGCGGCTTCCTTGGGCTTTTGCATATGGACGTGGCGCGCGAGCGGCTGCTGCGCGAGTTTGACGTAGACCTTGTGGCCACGTCGCCCAACGTGGTCTATGAGATAACTACGCAGGACGGCAATATAATCGAGGCTCACCGGCCGAGCGATTTTCCTGATGTGGGGGACATCGCGGAGGTGCGTGAGCCCTTTATCAAGCTGTCCGTCTTTATGCCGTCCGACTGCGTAGGAAAGGTCATGCAAATAGTTCAGGATAAGCGCGGGGTCTATCGTTCTATGGACTACCTGACGCCTGAGCGCGTGAGGCTGATATATGACATGCCTCTGTCGGAGTTCATCACCGATTTTCACGACAAGCTCCAGTCTCAGACGCGCGGTTACGCTTCTTTGGATTATGAGTTTATAGGAATCAAACCATCGGAGTTGGTGCGCGTGGACGTGTTGGTGAACGGCGAGGCGGCGGACGCGTTTTCGTTTATATGCCACAAGGACGCGAGCTACAACCGCGGACACGCGGCCGTGACCAAACTAAAAGAGCTTATCCCAAACCAGCTTTTTGAGGTTCCCATTCAGGCTTCTATCGGAAAGCGCGTCATAGTGCGGGTAAACGTCAAGGCCTTGCGCAAAGACGTGCTTGCCAAGTGTTACGGCGGGGACATCACCCGAAAGCGCAAGTTGCTGGAAAAGCAAAAAGAGGGCAAAAAACGCATGAAGCAAATAGGTAAAGTCTCCATTCCGCAGGACGCGTTTTTGAACTTCTTAAGGGTTGACGGCGAAAGCGACAAGTGAAGACGGCAAAAACTCCAAAAGAACGATTGGACAAACTCCTGACCGACCGCGGATTGGCCGAGAGCCGGACAAAAGCTCAGGCTTTGATTATGGCGGGGCGGGTTAGAGTCTCGACGTTGACCTCGCTCAAAGCCGGAACTCTCGTGCCGCTCGACTGTCCTGTTTTTGTCGATGAAACGGAGAAATGGGTCAGCCGGGGAGCCTTCAAACTGTTGAAGGCTCTCGATATTTTTCCGCTCTCTGTATCGGGGAAAATTTGCGTGGACATAGGCGCGTCCACCGGCGGCTTCACGGATGTTTTACTCAGCGCCGGGGCTAAGAAAGTCTACGCCGTCGATGTCGGTTACGGGCAGCTTCATTGGAAGCTGGCGAGCGACCCGAGAGTCGTCGTGATGGACAGAACAAACGCGCGTTACCTCACGCCTGATATGTTCGGCGATGTTTTGGAAATAGCCGTTTGCGACGCGTCGTTTATCTCGCTGCGCCTTATCTTGCCGGCCATCGACGGACTGCTTTCAAAGGTCTCGATCGCCGCCGCGGAGGCCGTTGTTCTCATAAAACCTCAGTTCGAGGCGGGACGCGAGAGAGTCGGGCATGGCGTCGTGAAGGACGCAAAGGTTCACGCCGACGTCTTGCGCGAGGTTTTGAGCTTTGTCAGAGATGAAACCGACCTTGAGACCGTCGGCCTCTCTTGGTCTCCGATAAAGGGGCCGGAGGGCAACATCGAGTTTTTGTGTCATTTGCGCCGCCGCCATGGAGAAGTATCGGAGTCCGCGATGATGGAACCCGACATCGATTCTATTGTCACGGCCGCCCACAGAGAGTTGCAAACAAAGAGCTATAATCTATAATATAATTATATTAAGATAGCTTGATAAAGTAACAATGTGTTTTATATACCAAAACGAAAACATAAACATAAAATGGAGGCTGAAAAAATATGGATATCAAAGCGCCCCGCGGCGTAAGAGACATTTTGCCCGACGAATCTTGGCGGTGGGCTTATGTATTAGATGTTACGGCTAAAACTATGGCCGATTTCGGGCACTCTGAGATACATCTGCCGATTTTTGAGCAGACGGAGCTTTTTTCACGCGGAGTCGGCGATACTACGGATATTGTGGAAAAAGAAATGTACAGCTTTACGGATAGGGGAGGGCGCGGCATCACACTCAGGCCGGAGGCTACAGCGGGCATGGTGCGCTCTGCCGTAGAGCATGGTCTGTGCGCTCAGGGCGCGGCTTCCCGCCTTTGGTGCTGGGGGCCGATGTTTCGGTATGAGCGCCCTCAGAAGGGGCGTTACCGGCAGTTTTTCCAGATAGATGTCGAGACTTTAGGCTTGGCCGGGGCTGTCGCTGACATTGAGGTTATCGCTCTGTCGGCTGAGATTTTCAGACGTTTGGGGCTCAAAAATTTAGAGGTCGTCTTAAACTCCGTCGGATGTCCGAAATGCCGCCCTATCTATCGCGAGAAACTCTTAGCGCACTTCTTGACCAATAAAGACAAGCTCTGCAAAGACTGCCTTTTGAGACTTGATCGTAACCCCTTGAGGCTCCTTGACTGCAAAGAGCCCGGGTGCGGCGCTGTCGCGGACGCGGCTCCCGCGATATACGACTGCTTGTGCGACGAATGCGCGGCTCACTTTGAAGATGTCCAAAATGGTTTGAACACACTCGGTTTCCGCTATAAGTTAGATAAGCGCCTCGTGCGCGGTTTGGACTACTACACAAAGACGGCTTACGAGATTCTCTCAGGCGATTTGGGCGCGCAAAACGCCGTTTGCGGCGGCGGACGTTATGACAACCTCTCGGAGTCGGTGGGTGGTCCGCATTTGCCGGGGGTCGGATTCGCGGCGGGGGTTGACAGGATTTTATTAGTTATGGAAGAGCAGAGATGTTCTTTTGGCAAGAGTCTGAAAAAAGAAGTCTACGTAGTCGCGCAAGACGATACTCCGGCGGTGCGTAACGCCGCTTTGAGCCTGACGCACAAGCTCCGCATGGAGGGCATTCCTGTCGAGCAGGACGCCGGCGACGCTTTAGGCAAGAAGCGAAGCGCCAAGGCTCAAATGAAGAGCGCCGACAACGCCGGCGTAGCTTGGGCCTGCATTGTCAGCCAAGACGAAGCTCAAAAAATTGTTGTGGTTATGAAAAACATGACAACAGGCGAACAGACAACCGTACAACCGGAAGAAGTAGCGCGTCGCGTAAAAGAGGCGTAGCAAAACAATAACCCACCTGAAAAGCTTAACGCAAGCCGATCAGGCGGGTTTTGTGAAACTTTTTTGTAACTATTCAGTATTCTTCCAAGCGCACGAGTAAATTTTCTGCCTTTGACTTTTTTCTGGTGGAACTTAGCGTGATTTCAGCTCTGCCTTTTTCTAAAGCCAAATCGTATAGATTTTTGAATTTTCGTCGGTAATACCACGAAAGCTCGGTTTTATCGTCCATAGACAATCTTAACGAAGAAGAGCTTATAAATATGAAACATAACCCATTAGCTATATCTACCCTCGCAGCCATGAGAATAGCCAAGGCCGGAAGAAGCGAAACAAAGCGTTTTGAACAAGGCAAGGAGATGATACGGTTATTGGAACAGCACGAGTTTCCGTTGGAGGTGAGGGCCAATATAGGACAATTTATTGAAGGTATAACAAACCTCAGTATGGAAAGGTTCTTGAAGGGCTTCGATAAAGAACTTGACGTTTTGTACGAAGAAAGGGATGAAGACATGTATATGACGCCAATAACGAAGAGGGTTTTGAAGAGAAAGGCTCTTGAGTGGGCTAAGCGTGATGGCAAGGCAGGAGGCAAACTTGAAGTCGCCAGTTCTCTGCTCGCCCGAAGTATGCCGCGGGATTTGGTTTCTGAATTGACCGGTTTATCTCTAAAAGAAATAGATAACCTTGAAAGCAAACTTGAGGGCGCTTGCGAAAAAACTCTCGATGTCGCCCACTCTATGCTCGCTGACGCTATGTCTGTCGACCTTGTCTCCAAGTTCACCGGCCTTTCTATTGACGAACTAAATCAATTAACGTAATATCAAAAGGAGGGCGTGAGCCCTCCTTATCTTTTGAGTTTGCATAAAATAACGCGCCTTTCTCTTTATCTCCTTAAGCCTGAAATTTTTTATGAAGCGGCCCTGGTCAAATTATTTTTCTGAATTTGCAATATTTTTTCTTTTATGCTATAAATAAGTCTGAATAATTCACCTATATGGAATGCGAGCGGGCTTTTTGTCCGTTCGCATTCGCCGTTTAAGGGCAATTGTCAAGAAAATCCTTGACTTTTGCGAATTGTCTCGGAAAACCTTGATTTTTTAGGTCGTCCAAAAAGGAGATGAGATGTGGGTAGATATTAAGAGTAGATATTAAGGATTCGCTTCGCGCGCTTTTAAGTTATTCGGGCTTTTTGGATTTTTATTTTGAGCATATTTATAAGGAGAGTGATCTGAAATGCGGCTAAATAAGTTTACAAAACTCTGGTTGTTTTTTGTTGTCGCAGCGGTGATATTTGCGGTGCAGCCGGCGTTTGCGGCCAAAACGTTCAACGACAGAGATCCGAACGATATCGACGACATCTTGCAGGAGACCGCGGCGGCTATGGCTTCCGACGACAACTCAGCCGAGAAGCCACCGCAGTTCCTGACGACGCATGAAACGCGGGAGTACCTCAACTCCCTGATGGTTCTGACGTTGAGCTCAACAGGAACCGGCTATCACGCAAGATCCTTCAACACGAACCGCTCCACCGGCAACGGCGACAGCGTCGGGGACGGTACATTAGACGCGCGCTACAGCTTTACCGAAGTATCAAAAACTTTCGGCATACCGGCGGTCTTGACGCATATGAGGCAAGCGCCGTACGACGATAGGGGCGTCGGCTCGTATCGCTTCGCGGTCGCCAACTTCGGCGACTCCACTGGCAGTAGCCACAACGACGACATCAGCCAGCTCTGGATAGGGAAGATAACAAAGGACGGCTCGACATTCGGGGTTAAGCCCGCGGATTTTAAGAAGATACCATTGCCCTCCGACCCGAACAACTCGACGTTCAATGTCGCGTCCTCGCAACTCGGCATGAGGGGCGCGTCGGATATCTGCACGGTGGATATACCGGGCACGGCGGATATACCGGGCGTCCCCGCTGAGAGCTTCGCGGCGGCGGAATCTATCATCTGGTCAACAAACAACGATGGCGTCAAGACATTTTCGCAAAGAATAGTCATCATGCGCGGCGACGTCTACGACGACCCATCAAAAGCGGCCAAGACGGCTTTTTATTATCCGACCGGCATGACCGTCTGACAGGCGTCAATCCGGGCATGAGGCTCGCGGCGGGCGACTTCGACGGCGACGGCGTCCGCGACGAGGTCGCCGGGGTGTATTATCTGTCGGAGGGCAGCGTCTCAGCACAAACATTCACGGTGTCGGTTCATATGTTCATAATCAAAATAGGCGTCGACGCGGGCGGCAATGTCACGACCAAATTGCTGACGAGCGACACCCAAAAGCGCACGCGGATTTCCAGCGGGCGTGACTTCTTCCACTACAACAATATGGACACCGATAACGTATGCGGCCCCTTTGACGTCGCGGCGGGCGACTTCGACGGCGACGGACAGACGGACCTCGCTGTGCTGTGCTGGGTGAACAACGATCTCGCTTTCACACAGATGAGTGACGCAAGGTCTGGACCTTTTAACCCTCTGCCTCCGTACCAGATAGGTGGTTTTGGTCTCTTGGGATTCACATACGACCGCGTGGGGGGGAAAACAATCGCCTATAAGGGCGAGGTGGTTGCTGGGAGTGGTGTTCTGTCTTATCAGGCAGGTATGAAGGCTGAGGCCGGGGACATTGACGGCACAGGGAAGGACACGGTGGTAGCGATATCGATCCCTCCTGTTAATAATTTTGAGGATTTCAAGTTTGGCACGAGTCCGTATCCGCTGAGAATAAAACTTGACGCGTCAGACACAGCCAAGCCGACTTTGAGCCTTGACGCCGGCAAAGTGAAAGCGTCGTCTCCGCTTTACAGGGCTGAGGGATTCAACCTTTCAGTCGCCCTCGCCCCGATGCGCGGCGCCCTTGGCGCCACAACCAACAAACCCAAGGCGGATCAGGTGGTTGCCTTCCAACAAGACAATGGCCTCCTCCCCTGCTACATGCTCAATACAATCAACGACTATATCGCGCCTACTGTGGGAAACCCGGACGAGACGCCGGTGGTGTTCGCCGCCGATTTTCTGGAGGAGGGGATACTTGTGGGCAAGGTGGAGCACTACGCCTACCGGGCGTGGGGCAACTACGCGAGCGTCATTCAAGCGCCGCCCTACCACGTGGACTTCATCGCCGACCCGGCCAACCGCAACTCGCCCCCGGCGCTCCGCAACTACACGTATATAGGCGGGAACAACACGACGTTCACACGCTCAACGAAAGAAGAGAACTCCGACAACATGTCCGTTATATCCAGCTCCGGCGTCTCGTCGAACATAGATGCCTCCGCGAGCGCGGAGGGAGCGTTCAAGGGCTTATCGGGCAGCCTCGGCGTGGGCTTCGCCAAGGCGACAGGCGTGGAGAACGCCGACAAATACATCTCCGGCAAAACGACGTTCAATACCTCCGTCAGCTCGCAGTCCCCGTCAGACCGCGACGCCGTGTCGGGCATGACCACCGACATCCACATATGGCGCTATCCCGTATACGGCCAGCAGGTTCCGCCGTCAGACGACCCGTCCGGGACGTTGGAGCCGAGCGACCTCGTTCAGTATATGCAGTATTCCGCGCCGTTCAATCCGGTATACGACTTCGCCCATAGCAGCGCCAACTTGGATTCTTACACGCCGCTCCACGAGGAGGGGAACCTCTTCTCCTACCCGGTTCAGCCCTCCGGCACGAGGGGGTATGATAAATATGCCTACGAAATAGCGGGCGGAACCGTCTACTCTATGGGAGTGAAAAACTCGTTCACCCTGACATTTACCGACTCGATGAATAACAGCAAAGAGACGAGCAAGACGAACACCACGAGCACCACGGAGTCCCTGAACGTCGGTCTCAAAGGCGTCTTTAAAGGCTTATCGGCGAAAGCAGGCGTGAAAGCCAGCAGCACGCAGAAGGAGGCCATGAACAAGACCCAGACGTGGTCGTCGAAGTACACGACGGAAGACTCGTTCAGCTTTACTTTAGCGCAGTTCAACAAGAACGAGACAATTGCCCCCTACTCTTTACAGCCCCTCGTCTTCACCGAAAAGAGCGGCACGCTGCACTACGCCTTCGCCGTCAGGTTCGATTTTGATAGCAGCGCCCCGGACATAGGTCTGTGGGTTTCTCCGGCGTCGCCCTACAAGAAATTCCCCGACCCGGCGCTGAACCTTCCGCATAAATACTTCTTGCAGCAGACGATAGACTCGGCGCAAATTCCGCAGTTCGCGCCAACCTCCGAGTTCGTGGCCACTAAAATCCGCGGACTGCACTTCGTGGACGAAGACGGCAACGTCACGGGCAACATCGTGTCTCCCGGCAAATCCTATCAGGTAAAAGTTCCCGTAGCCAACTACAGCTTCGTCGATACCGGCCCCGTGAGAGCCGTTCTCTCCTACAACCGGGGAACAGAGATGGACGGCGACAATTTTGTCCCGACGCAAAAAACAGAAATAGCCGAGACGACATTTGAATTGCAGGGCTGGGCCTCGAACGCCGACGTCAACAAGGGGACGGCCATTTTCGACTGGAACGTTCCGCTCGACATGCCGCTCTCAGGCGCCGAGGGCGACAAGCGCTCCTACTGTATATACGTCGAATTAGACCCCAGCGACGATATAACGGAGGTTCACAATGCGTGGAGCGAAAACGATCCGGGCGGCAACAACGTCGGCTACGCGGAAATAGCGGTTCTGTCAGCGGAGGACGTGGCGTCGATATCCGGCATGAGCCGCATCAGTTCAGCTAGCGGGCCGGCCGCCTCCGCGCCCTCAATCAGCGCGGCCAATGCGAGCGATTTCACCATCGAGCTGACGAACACGACGGTGGAGGAGATCAAGAGGGCGGCGAGGAGCAATAAGACGATGGCGATTGAGGGGCGCGTAACGTATCATGGCACCGATAAGCTCACCCGCGTACACTTGGTGTTTGAGGACGGAAAACCGGCGGACGAGAGCGAGCACAGGCGGCTGATAGCGGAGAAGTACTTCCCCGTTATACAGACGGGCGCGTCGCGGGACTTCCACTTCACGCTGACGCCCTCAAAGCTGCGCGGAGAAAACATCTATAT
>BOCC01000068.1 GCA_026002715.1 Synergistales bacterium | reverse complement strand
CTTTGGCCACACACTTGTGATAACTGAGGCAAACAAGAACGCAAACCTAATCATTAACGAACTAAAATTGGACTTGCCAGATGTGGTTCATTTATAGGTTACAGAAATGCTCGGGAACTACGGGTTATCAGGTGTAAAATTCAAGGTTATAAGAGAAACTCGAAGCCATGCTGTATGATGACTATCCTTTCTAAGAATTTTGAATGATTTCTGTTGGTTAAATTACTCATTTTGTTATAATATGAGACATTAGATAAGGATTTGAAGTGGGGTACTTTGAAAGAAACGAAATTTGATTTTTGATTGACATAAGGGATGGGAATAATGATGTTGGAAAACTTCGAAAGATATAGAGGCAAGAGTATGAACAAACTGAAAATATACCTCGACACAAGCGTTATAAGTTGCTTGGAGCAAAAGAACAAGCCGGATGACCGCAAAGACTGCGAAAAACTGTTTGCGAAAATCAGAGCGGGCGAATATGACGTGTATGTGTCCGATGTTACGAGAAATGAACTCGAAAACTGCCAAGAACCACTAAAAACGCTACTGCTAAAACATTTAGAAAGTACAGCGTACTCCTTAATTGAAGATGATGGCGAGATAACCGAACTCGCAAAAGCATTTATAGCAGCGGGTGTTTTAAAGCCAACAAGCTATGATGATAGCGTCCATATTGCGTCGGCGGTTGTCGCTAAATGTGATGTTGTCGTGTCGTTGAACTTTCGGCATATCGTGAACCCCGAAACTTCGCGCGGCGTTCGTTCCGATGGAGGATGACGGCAATGTTATATCAAATTCCTAAACCGAATATAAGCCCTGATTTTACGCTTGAAGACATCCGCAAAATCCGCACTTGGCACTATGAAATATTAAAGGACGCAACCGACGAGGAGCGCAGAGCGTTCTATAAAAAAGGTTCGCAGGCGTATGACCGCCGCATTGCTGAATTAGGATTAAAAAGGACTATGTAGAGGCAATGATTGCTCGTAAAAAACAGCGGACATAGTATTGATAACGATTTTCGTAACCTCACGAAAATCGTTGAGGGAGGTAACGCGAAATTGAATCAGATTGCGGAGCATGACACCGACATAAAAAGAATATTGGATATGGAAGAGACGTTCATACGAACCCCCGAGACATGGTTAAGCTACCTGATCAGAGAAAGGGCGCAAGCCGACTGGGATCGTTATGTTGAGGTGAGGGTATCGGAGGCCGTGGCCGAAGGCATGGAGAAAGGCATGGAGAAAGGCATGGAGAAAGGCATGGAGAAAGGTATAGAGAAAGGTATAGAGAAAGGCATAGAGAAAGGTATGTATGAGGTCGCGCGGAAAATGCTGGCAAGAAATGCTTCTGCCGATGAAATAAGAGAATACACTGGGCTCGGCGAGAGCGACATTCTGGCTTTAAGCCAAAAACATGGGCGCGGCAAGTCAGAAAACGGCTTGTAGGTTGCGTGCGGGAGGTAGACATGGGACAGATTTTTCACGCTTGCATATATGATATAGAGAGTATGACTTGTTGCTGTATGGATGCGGATAAATTTCACGCGAACTGTTATTCTTTCAGTGGAGCGGTCGCTTCAACGCACTACCTTCTGCGCCAAAAACCATACCGAGTTATGTGGGGCGGCGGGTATGTAGTCATAGATGACAATATTGCAGATTTTTCAAGAGAAGAAGATTTGCTTGGTTTGTCCACCTATACAGACTATGAGGACATTGCTTGTAATAATGAAAATTTGCAAAAAAAGAAATGGTTTGATAAAGCAAAATTTATAGGCGAGCACAATAAACTCTGGAAGCGCATCGATGTTTGGGATGAGGCGCTGGAATATTTTAACTTGGAAAAGACACATCATGTTAAATACAGCGGTTATTTATTAAACCACACGCAAAATCTGGCCGTGCATCTTGGCGAGTACTTCTCGTCGTCGGTGTTTATGAACAGTAAAAAAGACGTTATGGCGATAGATTTAATACCGCCATTGACAGAAACGGGCGGCGGAACACCTATGGCTTTGTTTGAGGGCATATCCGCAGATTCGACCGAAGAGCTTGTGGGAACATGGTGCGGCGATTTGCTTCAGATAACTGACGACCTTCCCGAAGGTTACAAACTCGTCAATTGTTGTTTTGCCGAAGTTTGGGGCAGTGCGGCTGCTTGCTATCATTTGTTCGGTGTCGACGCGTCAGGCTATTTATTAAGTGACAGGAATGGAAAACGCTATCAAGGCGCGAAGCTCGATTTTTACGGAAAGCGAGGAACTGCGCGTTATATCAAGGTTAAATTGACCGAGGATGAAATACAATTTTTCTCAGAGTAGATACAATGAGGTTGACGGCGATTTTGTTGAGGTCAACAAAATCGTGAAAGCAGGCGCTACGTCGAAATTTTACAAATGGGGCAAAAAGAAGATATGACACGAATTTATTTGGACACTTGTTGTTACAATAGACCTTTTGACGACCAATCTCAAATAAGAATTTATCTCGAAACGGAGGCAAAACTATACATTCAAGAAAAAATCAAAAAATCATTCTATATTTTAGTTTGGTCATATATGTTGGATTTTGAAAATCTGCAAAATCCATATGAAGATACCAGAAATGCAATTCAGGCTTGGAAAAATATTGCAAAAATCCATTGTCATTCTTCTGAAGAGATTTTGTCGGTCGGGAAAGTAATAGAAAAACTTGGCATATTGCCGAAAGATGCGCTCCATCTTGCTTGCGCTGTTCAGTGTGATTGTGAATACTTTATCACTACAGATGTCAGACTACTAAAGAAAAAGGTTGACAATATCGTGATCGTTAACCCCATAAATTTCATAATGGAAACGGAGGAGAAACGATGAGGACTGACACGGCTTTAAGGGTTGAGGCTATAAGCATTCTTATTTCGGCTTTTGGTGAAGTCGACACGGAGCGCTTTATTAAAATCATCAAAAACGACCGCTTTGATTATACCGAATGGCAAAAGAGTCTATGGCCAAATATTGATATTGAAGAACTCCACAGTATGGCCACGGATTACGAGCGGCGGAGTAAATAGTTGCATACGTGACCCCGATATTGGCATAAATTAGTCAAAAATTCCTGGGAGAGTTAGCTAACAGTATCTTGAAATATATTCAAACATATTTAATAGTGTCCAAAATAGATAGATTGCTCAAGGTCATGCGCAAAATTTCTGTTGCAAAGCCTTTGTTTCTCGCTATAATGCTATTAATGCCAAAAACCAAGGCATAGCACTTTGAAAACTGAATATAGGCGATTGTTCGGGGAAGTCCCAAACGTAAAATATTCAACGCCAAAACAAAAAATAAGCATTGACCGTCAGTTCGACGGTGACAGCCTGATGAAGAACCTAAGCGACCGACACAACCCCCTTCGTCGTTGGACGGTGGACTGACAATAGATGATATACACAGCAAAAAGGGTTATAATTGAAAAATAATTTACTAACGCTTCTTTGAAGGAATGATACATTTTGACGCAAAGCGAAGCCGCGACAGAAAAAGAATCAGAACAAGCGAAATACAGCCTGAATCGTCTCAATGACAGGCTGTTCAAGTATATCTTTGCCTCAGAGCAGCGCAAAGAGAATTTAGTACGTTTTTTGAACGATGTTTTGAGCGACCCCGGCAGGGTGATCGTGGACATTAAATACATCGACAGGGAAATAGACCCTCCCGTTCTCAATGGGAAATTAGTACGCTTCGACGTAAGAGCCAAGGCGGCCGATGGCAAGATTTTCCATGTGGAGGTTCAAATAGCGGACGAGCATGACTTTCTTAAAAGAGGCCTCTTTTATGTATGTAGTAATTACACTACACAGCTTACAATCGGCAATGATTACAATGTGCTTAATGAAGTTGTGTTCATCGGAGTTCTCAACTTCAATCTCTTTCTTGATAAACCTAAGTCTTTTCATTCTATCCACAGACTTCTTGACGTGGATAATCACAAGTGCTATTGTCCTGACTTGGAAATGCACTTTCTTGAAATACCGAAACTGCGCAAACTTCGTAAAAGCCCCGACAAACTTACGGGCTTGGAAAGAATGTTGACGTATATGGGAACGATAGGAGGTAACGCGAAATTGAATCAGATTGCGGAGCATGACACCGACATAAAAAGAATATTGGACATGGAAGAGATGTTCATACGAACCCCCGAGACATGGTTAAGCTACCTGATCAGAGAAAGGGCGCAAGCCGACTGGGATCGTTATGTTGAGGTGAGGGTATCGGAGGCCGTGGCCGAAGGCATGGAGAAAGGCATGGAGAAAGGCATAGAGAAAGGCATAGAGAAAGGCATAGAGAAAGGCATAGAGAAAGGCATGTATGAGGTCGCGCGGAAAATGCTGGCAAGAAACGCTTCCGCCGATGAAATAAGAGAATACACTGGGCTCGGCGAGAGCGACATTCTGGCTTTAAGCCAAAAACATGGGCGCGGCAAGCCAGAAAACTAAACCATACGCAAAAACTGACCGTGCACCTTGGAGAGTATTTCTCGTCATCGGTGTTTATGAACAGTAAAAAAGACCTTAAAAAAGGTTCGTAGGCGTATGACCGCCGCATTGTTGAATTAGAATTAAAAAGGACTATAAGGCCATGATTGCCTGTAAAAACAGTGGGCGTGAAGTTAATGGCGATTTTGTTGAGGTCAACAAAATCGTGAAAGTGGGCGTTACATCGAAGCAAGTGAAGGATTATCACGCGGTTGGCAAGAAGGTACGAAACGCTATTGAACGAGTTGGCGGCGTAATAATTGATGCTTGATGAATAAGAGAATATCGTTTGGTCTCAAAATTCGTATTGAAAGAGGTCATCTTATGACATTCGGGCATGTCTGTGGTATAGTTTTTTTGGAGGTTGAAAATGTCAAAAACTGATTTTATTGAATGTCCGATATGTTTTAGCCAAGCAAAAATTGTGAGCCGTGACCAAACAGGGTATATTGAGTCATGTACCTATGATATTATCCATTGCGACAAATGCGATACTTCTTTTGTTATACCGTTAGAACCCAATGATGATTTGTATAACTTCATTTATCAGAACGGGGAAATAATATCTGGTTATGATAGGTATTATCGCTATGCCAATAAGATCAAGGACGAAAAAAATCCAATTAGGTGGCTCACTCGCCAAGAAGAGGGTTATTTAGGTGTATTCAACACGTTAAAAAGTATTTCTAAAAATAAGAATAAAAAAGATTTGCACATGCTTGAAATCGGTTCTGGTTACGGATATTTGACGTATGCGTTAAATTGTGCTGGTTACAATATTTTGGGCGTAGACATTTCGCAAACTGTCGTAGACTACGCAATCGCTCAATTCGGCAACAACTATCAGCAAATGGATATTATCGAATTTTCTAAGTCTGCATCTGAAATGTACGATGTCATTATCTTTATGGAAGTTATAGAGCATATTCCGAATGTAATGGAATTCATGTCGGCTGTTCGCAAACTTCTCAAGAAAAATGGTTCAATGATAATCTCGACGCCAAATAAATCTGCGTTTCCCAAAGAAACGTTGTGGCATACCGACTGGTTTCCGTTGCATTTGTGGTGGTTTTCGGAGGAATCTATTAGGCGCATAGGAAAAACGCTTAACATGAATGTAAACTTTTATGACATGTCAAAGTGTTTCAACGCAAGTTATGCTTTGTGGAAAAACCAAGATTATCTAACAAATCTTGCCACGCCCCCATATAAGTTTACTTTGGGGGGGGAGAAGCTCTCCTTGCAAAAACAATCGGAGCCAGAACCTTTGAGGCCAAATACGAGGTCTCTGCTTCGAAGAATTATTTCAAAAATATTTGAGAAACTCGACACTATCCAAATGATGGCGGGGATTATGCGACTTATCAGGTGTAAAATTCAAGGTTATAAGAGAAGCTCGAAACCATGCTGTATGATGGCTATCCTTTCTAAGAATTTTGAATGATTTCTGTTGGTTCAATTACTCATTTTGTTATAATATGATACATTACGATTAAAAGGGTAATATAGGTAATTATAGTTAGCGCGTAAGCTACTTTTAAGGAGAGGTCATATATAATGACAAAATGTAAAATTTGCGGCAACTCGGACGGCAATACCGAATACACGGCAAGGGAAATGATGTTTGGTATGCGAGATGAATTTAAGTATATACAGTGCGGAAGTTGCGGCTGTGTGCAAATTTGTGACATTCCGGAAGATATGTCTAAATACTATCCGTCAGACAGCTATTGTTCCTTTAGTGTTGACAAGGATGAGGGGCTAAGAGCTTCTCTGAGAAAGAGGCTCTTCTTGATAAGGCATCGAATGGATATTTTGGATAAAAGGAGCATACTTGTTTCCTTGGTTAAACTTTTTCGTCCTCAATTCGGATTTAATGACACTACAGCAAAATATAAAGTACTTAAAAACTTGCCGCGTAACGGTATTTTAGATGTGGGATGCGGAGCTGGCGTTTTTCTTGACGAACTCGCCGAGCTTGGTTTTACAGATTTACACGGAGTTGATTTGTTTATAGAGAAAAATCTTACAACACGTGGTGGGGTAGACATTCAGAAGGGTGAAATTTTCGATATAAAAAATGAAAGCTATAATGTAATTATGCTTCACCATTCGCTTGAGCATATGCCGGAGCAGAAAGGGACGATAGAGCATATCGCGAAACTGTTAAGACCCGACGGCACCTGCATTATAGCTATCCCTATAGTTAATTACGCTTGGGAAGTTTACAAAACCGATTGGGTGCAACTTGATCCACCAAGACATTTCTTTTTGCATACTGTTAAAAGCATGAACATATTGTTGCGTGATACTGGATTATTTATATCGGACATACTGTATGACAGCAGTGAATTTCAATTTATCGGTAGCGAAGGGTACAAAAAAGGTATACCACTGAATCACAAATACGACCTTGCGGAATCCCGTGCGAGGTTGCTATATAAGAAAAAACTGAGAAGCAAGGTCGATGCGCTGAACAAAGAGGGCAAGGGTGATCAGGCGATATTTTTGCTTAAACGCTGTAAATAAAGAATCAATGCGTGTTTACAAAGTATAATCAGTTGTAAAAAACAAGGGTAAGAGAAAAATATTTGCGCTTCATGGCTTCTGAATTTACTTTGATGGCATGGGCGAATTATGGAAAGGAACGTGTTTTATGTTCGATGGGGTAAAGATATGTTTCGTGAGCGGCGGCATACCTCGAAATGATGTGGCATCAGGCGCACTGAGAGTGTTAGAGATTATGCAAGCTATGAAGTCTTTTGGTGTATATATTTTTT
Source organism: Synergistales bacterium (assembly GCA_026002715.1). Classification (GTDB taxonomy): domain Bacteria; phylum Synergistota; class Synergistia; order Synergistales; family Aminobacteriaceae; genus BNVG01. Next base: position 5,558 of record BOCC01000068.1, on the reverse strand, counting down.
ATTTGAGCTATGGGGTCAATAAGTATAAGTATTTGGTGGGAAGATTGCTTTGGATATTTTTTTCTTTTTTCAGCAAAGAGGCAAAAAATTACCCATATATAACAAGCGTTTTTGATTTGAAATTCGCGCGTTTTCTGGGTAAAGACATGCCTTTTTCCAGAAAGCCATTGGATATACCCAAAATAACTGAATTTTTATCGCGTGAGTCTTTTGATGTACTGTGGATAACAGAGGTATGGACGCCGGAAAATATGAATCGAATGCTTGATTTGATTCGTTTAGCCAGAAGCGCTTTCTCCTCCAAGCACGGCATCAAAATTGTGATGGACACCACAGACTTCCACGCTAAATCGTGGAATAGGAAATATAATGTCTCGCATAAATACGAAGACTTGGATATGGCAAAGCGATTTTTTGAGAGTGAAGAAAAGTGTTATCCTGAAGTAGATTGTGTAATTACGGTTAGCCCCGATGAATCTCGTGATATAAAAAACGCGATCCCAAATAGTGCTGATTTGTACGAAATAGGCAATATTAACCGAATATGCGATATTTCAAACCTAAATTCATTCATGTCAAGAAAACATATTGTGTTTCTTGGAGCCTGTTGGAACGCAAATGTAGACGCCGCATCATATTTTATAAGGGAAATATATCCACTTATTCATGAAAAAAACAAGGACATTGAACTGCACATCGTAGGAAGCGGGTGGCCAAAGACTTTGCGATCAGGCATGACGGAACAACGTGGTGTAAAACTTATAGGATACGTAAAAGACCTCGATCTAATTCTGGGCCAATACAAAATGATGGTGGTGCCTCTGACCTATGGTACGGGGATGAAGGGCAAAATCGGTAGCGCGATGGCAGTGGGATTACCGGTGGTGACTACCTCCATTGGTGCGGAAGGATACCCTATGACCGACGGGCAAGAAGCGATTATTGCGGATACGCCTATTGCTTTCGCGAAAGCATGCCTTGATCTGTACGAAAACGAAACATTATGGAACAAATTATCCTCGTGTGGTTATGAAATGATAAAAAGAACCACATCTCCCGAAGAAGGATTGAAGGCGGTATCCGCTGTATTGCATCGTGTGCTGAGATATAGAGAGTTGGGAAATGATCGACATGACTAACAGGCGAGACATCGCAATATTGCTTGCTACGTACAACGGAGAAAAATTTTTAAGAGAGCAGTTTGATTCGTTGTTGGCTCAGACATATCAAAATTGGACGTGCTATATTCACGACGACGGTTCTACCGACTCAACCGTCAAAATTATAGCTGAATATTCTGATAATAGCGATAAATTTATCGCCTTGAATTACCCTCCGCAAGGCGGAGGCGGAAAAAATTTTTTCTCAATGGTGCGCAAAGTGGACGCCCCGTATATTATGTTTTGCGACCAAGATGACGTATGGATTCCTGAGAAAATTGAAAAAACACTTAATAAAATGAGACAAACAGACCGGACGGACGGGCCTGTGTGCGTTTTTACGGATATGAAGGTTGTGGATGCCAACCTAAATATAATTCGCGAATCTTTATATCATGACGCGGAAAAACAGGAATTTTCCTTTAAGTCTGTTTTTTTCTGTGGCGGCATGTTGGGTTGCACCATGATGATAAATAAAATTTTAGCAGATTATGCTCGCAAAGTAGAACCATGCAATACTGTGCTCTATCACGATAGTCTTTGCGCTTACATTGCCCTAAGCGAGGGAGTCGCATTGTTTATTCCTGAGCCAACCATTCTTTATCGACAGCATAGCGGAAACCTATTTGGAGCCGTAGAACTCCCAAAATTGCGTTTTCCCAATATCCCTTACCGAAGCGTGATTAGAAAAGTATATCACTTTATTAAATATGTAGTGTTGAAGTACCCGCTTAAACACTTTGCGCGTTATAAAGGCGAAGCTGATGAGCTTCTTTTATGCGGTGTGCTTCACAACCAAGAAAATATAGATTTTTTGAAAAAAGTAAGCTATTCCGCCGAATCTGATAAATTTTGGCTTTTGAATGAAAGCATATGGAAGAGATGATTGCATGGCAAGGAACGACATCGCGATATTGCTCGCTACGTACAACGGTGAAAAATTTTTAAGAGAGCAGCTTGATTCGTTGTTGGCTCAGACGTATCAAAATTGGACGTGCTATATTCACGACGACGGCTCTACCGATTCAACCGTTAAAATTATTACCAAGTATGCCGACAATAGCGACAAATTTATTGTTTTGGATTACCCTCCGCAGGGCGGAGCCAAGGAAAATTTTTTCTCGATGGTGCGCAAAGCAGACGCTCCGTATATTATGTTTTGCGACCAAGATGACGTGTGGCTTCCCGAGAAAATTGAAAAAACACTTAACAGAATGAGACATATAGACGACGCGGACAGACCCGCTTGCGTTTTTACGGATATGAAATTTGTGGGCGTCGATCTGAATATAATTCACGAATCTCTATATCACGACGCGACAAGACAGGAGTTTTCTTTCAAGTCTGTTTTTTTCTGCGGTGCCGCGTGGGGTTGTTCAATGATGATAAATAAAAATTTAGCGGACTATGCCCGCAAAGTAGAACCACGCAATATAAGCTCTCACGATACCTTTTGCGCCTGCGTCGCTTTAAGCGACGGCGTCGCGTCGTTTATTCCCGAACCGACCAGTCTTTATCGGCGGCACGGCAAAAACCTGTCTGGAGGACTTCCGAATCTCCCAAAAATTCCTTGCAGAAATACTATCAGGAAAATATATCATTATATTAAATATATAGCGTTGGGATCGCGCTACAGTCTTAAACAATTCAAAGACTTCGCCGATGAGATTCTTTTAAGTGGCGCTCTTCGCAATCAGGAAAATATAGATTTTTTGAAAAAAGTAAGCTATGCGGCCGAATTTGATAAAATTTGGCTTATAAACGAAATGGCGCGTGAGGGATGATTGCACCTTATAAATAACGTCCAGCGCGAAAACAGATGCTTGACATATGGTTGGAATAGTTTTATATTCCGATTACATAATTAAGTCAGAATAATGCAGATAGAACTACTCTTGAAGTGAAGAGGATTTGATGCAATGGCAGAGTTAATCACTGTTTTCCGAAAAAGGGCAAATTACTATACCAATACAGTTTCGAGAGACTCTTTCAATTCAAGGCGGCGATAGAATATACTGCGATGTGGCGGATGGAGTTTTTATGTGCAAGAAACCCTTGGATTTTTTCTCTTTACGGGGATGCCTCGGCAAGGTAGAGTGGCCGGAGAATGATGAAGATGTTCGAGGCTTTTGCCAAGTTTGCAAAAACAAAGGACGCTCGGTTGTTGATATTGGGGGAAGGCCCTCTACGTCCAAAATTAGAGGAATTGCTTCGCGACCTGCGTATGGAGGGGAAAATCGCCATGCCGGGATGGGCGCAAGATCCTTTTGCCTATATGGTCCAAGCCGATGTATTTTTGCTTTCTTCTTTATATGAAGGTTTACCAACGGTGTTGGTTGAAGCTCTGGCTTGCGGAAGAACCATAGTTTCCACACGCTGCCAATACGGCCCTGAGGAAATACTCGACAACGGACGCTACGGCTATTTAGTTCCGGTGGGAGACGCGGACGCGATGACCGAAGCTATGCAAACGGCCTTGAATTGTCCTTTCGATATAGGGGTTCTGCAAAAGCGCGCCGAGGACTTCAGCTTCGAAAACGCTATATCTGCATACGAGTCAATAATTCAACGTCTGCATGGAGTGACCGATGATTGTCCGTGCCGCGCAGATAATAATAAGCGCGTGTCATAAATCTCGTCTAAAATGCCGCCTCACCACCGACAATCAAATGTAGCGGCCACGGCAACGTAGCAGTAGTGCGGGCAGTCATTTATAATGATTTCGGCATTTTGCTATATAGATTGAATCGCTGTCAATGCTGTATGTAAGTCTGTGCTCGTCGGTGACTCGACGGCTCCAGAAGCCATCTAAATCGTGCTTCAAAGGTTCAGGCTTTCCTATACCTGAGTTACCGCCTCGCTCTATGTCGCGGAGCAGTTCATTTATTCTACGCAGAACTCTTCGGTCGTTTTCTACCCAGTATTGATATTCTTCCCACGTGTCCCGAGAAAATCTTATTCATCTTCAATCAACGTTCTGACCTGACCATTGCCCCGTTTCAGCTGGTCAATGGATTCGAGCAGGCCTTGATAATCCTCAATAATCTTCATTGTTACTACACACATAAAGGTTCTCTATGAGGTTGTTATATCCGGCCCGCGCGTCACGATAATTGTCTCGAAATCACGCACCGCTGTATCGCAGAAGCCCTCGAAATTATTCAGAGCGTTGGAATAATTGACCGCTATCATGTTGCTTGCCTCCTGTTAGCCTAAAGCCAAAATATCGTCCTCGTCAAGACCTGTAAAGTCGATAATATCACTAACAGACATATTTCGGGCCAACATTTTCCGCGCAACCTCAAACTTGCCTTCTTCCATGCCTTTCTCCATGCCTTTCTCCATGCCCTCCATTATACCTTCTTCTCTTGTAAGTTGCCTTGAATACTCCTCCAGCGATATTGTCTGCATCTTGTACGCCTCCCTTAACTCCTCGCTTATGCCGGAACCTTTCACCCAGAATACCCTATCCGCAAACTCAAGGATAAATTTCCTTTGTCTTTTATCATATTCCTGCTCACTCGTCGTGTTCAGGAGTTCCCACGCGTATTTCTCGCGCAGAAGCGCGTTGTCGCCGCTTTCAAGAGACAAACGAGACGCGTACATCACTCGCGCGAAAGGGCGCTTATCCTCCTTTAGTTCTTCCACGTCGTAACTTGGGACGTGAAACGTCCTGAATTTAATAGACGCCTCAAAGCCATAGCATGATTCGCTATAAGAGTTCACATTCTTGGCGTCTCCTGTGTATATAGCAAATCCCGTAGTTCTGCCGGTCTGTCGCTGCGCTCTTAGGCGAATCCATGAATCGAATATCCGCGAGGTAAAGTTTTCTTCTTGCTCGTCCTGTTGCTCGACCAAGCACGCTACATTCCAGTCTTTTTCACCGACCACGGGGACGTTCAGAAAAACATCAGAGACCAGCATACCTTTATCGGAGTCCGAACCCGCTCTTGGCAGTTCCATACCCGTTATGCCAGTAACTTCCCTTGAAGTGTCCATATCAAAGGCTAAGTCAGGCATAAAATAACCAATAGCGTCCCTTGCGCCGTCAACTATTGCATGCTTCCACGCGGTGTCGCGCCATTTGTGTGGGCGTTTGTTCATTCCCAATACCAATTACGGCAACGCCAAAGATTTATAAGAATAATAACCCAGTCGAGTAGACAGCGAACAATCTTAACACTCGAAGTGATAAGACTGTCCACTGCCCCTCACGGAACCGTACTTGCGGTTTTCCCGCATACGGCTCTTCAAATCAGCTTCGGTTCAACAGTCCATATTGGCTGATTGATACCTTATATCCTTCAGTTCATATTCCACGCTCTTAAGAACCTCATGTGTTCCGCGTGTTTCCCTTCAGGAAACGCTGATTTGTTATCCCCTTCGCTCCATGTGCTT
>BOCC01000067.1 GCA_026002715.1 Synergistales bacterium | reverse complement strand
CTATAGGGTTGCTTCAGGAACACCTCAAAATTTGCGCCCCTACGAATTCTTGGCAAATCATTAATCCGTGAAAGCGGAACCCCTTGGCTTTTGAGCCATAAAACCTCCATTCTTCGCCTGACCTTTGTAGTATTCGCATTGTATCTTTCAAAACTTAACTCGCGTTGTTCTTCTTTGGTAAATATAAGTTTTATTGTCATGAATACATAATACTAAATTCTTCTTGTTTTGGATAGATTTTACTCAGTTTTTAGGTGCGTTGATTATATTTTCCCAATAGGTTTTCTTCGGCATCTGGGCTTACCGTCACTACCCCTGTATGACTCCCCACTTCTGCAGCAACAGCAATAAATAAATTTTCATAATCCCTTGCGGTTGCCGCGCTACAAGGGAATTTTCTTGTCAAGTTTTATGACAAGAATAGTTGCGGATTATAAGTGATTGTGGTATAGTCTTCTATAGGCAAATAGAAAACTCATTATTGAAGGTGAGCGGAACCTTGTCAAGCTGTACCCCGTCGTTGATGTGCAAATAGAAAACTCATTATGAAAGGCGAGCGGAACATATGAACTTGAAAGTAGGCAAGAGCAACGGACGAACATATCTTTCCATAGCGCACGGATACAGAGACAACGAAACTGGCAAGGTACGAACAAAGACTATAAAATCATTGGGTTATCTTGACGTCCTTTAAAAAGAATTTCCTGACCCTATAGCGCATTTCAGGAAAATAGTCGAGGAAATGAATAAAAAAGGTAACTACTCAGTCTCGTGGCCATAAAACCTTACGAAAATAAGATAGTATAGTATATAATCCGTATATGGACAATTTAGAAAAATTAACCAAAGAAGAACTTATAACCTTAATCCATAAACTAATGGACAAGATAGCAGAGCTTGAAGCCAGACTGAACCAAAACAGCTCAAATAGCTCAAAGCCGCCGAGTTCAGATGGTTTGGCGAAGCCTACCGCAAAATCGTTGCGTGGGAAACTCAGGAAAGAAACCCGGAGGGCAGTTAGGACATAAGGGTCATGGATTGAAGGTTGACCGTGAGCCGGACGAAGTTATAGAAATCACACCGGAAACTTGCCCGGACTGTGGTGCAGACCTGTCGAAAGAACTTTCGTTTCACTCCGATACGAGGTACGTTTATGACGTGCAAATTGAGGTTAAACTGACACAGTATGACATTGGCGAGACAGTTTGTCCGAACTGCGGCGTTTGTGTTAAAGCGCAAGCGCCAACAGAAGCTAAAAGCGCTATAAATTACGGGAATACTTTGCGCTCGTTAGTCGTCGTACTTACCCAGTATGCGGTTGTCGGAATCAACAAGGTTCATTTGATTCTGCGTGATTTAACCGGACTTCCGAGTAAGTTCAGGAACAATCAAGAACATAATGAGCCAATTTGCAGGGAAGACCGACAATATAATTAAACAAAACCTGCTTATCTCACCTACCTTGCACGTTGACGAGACGGGAACGAGGGTTTCAGGAAGAACTTGGTGGGTTCACGTCGCGTCAAACTCAAAATACACACTCGTTACCGTGAATAAAAAACGGGGGATTGAGGGAATAGGAACCGGAGGAGTTGTGCAAAACTACACCGGAACACTTATTCATGATTGCTGAAAAACCGTATTTCGGCTTCGATAAGTGCGAACACGCACTTTGTTGCGCTCATTTACTGCGCGAACTAAACGCGTTAATTGAACAGGGGCAAAATTGGGCTTCGGATATGAAGAAACTGTTGTTGGAAATGAAAAACATCGTTGATACTTATAAATCAGACGATAAAACTGAACTTTCGCGGTATTACCGACGAAAATTCAAAAATCTGTACGATTTGGCTTTAGAAAAAGGCAAAGCTGAAATCACACTAAGTTCCACCAGAAAAAAGTCGAAAGCAGAGAATCTGCTTTTGCGCTTGGAAGAATATCAAACTGAAATCACCCGTTTTTCTGAGGACTTTCACGTTCCGTTCGACAAAACCCAAGCTGAACGCGATATTCGTAATAACAAAGTTAAACAGAAAATTGCAGGTTGCTTTCGCACAGAAAGCGGCGCAGAAGATTTTGCAAAAACATCATCTGTCATCGGCACTGTTGTAAAGTTTGGTAACAGCGTTGTAGATACCGTAAAAGCGATATTCAATGGCAATTTCACTTGTTTTGCATAACGACTGAATAGTTACGAAAAAAGAAAAAAGAAAAAGAAAAGGTACGGCGTGGCCAGTTCTTGTAAGGTTAAATTCCACCCTGATATTCGCAAGGTTAAATTCCACCCCTCGCGCCCCAGGGGGTGGAATTTAGTTTTGCGGTTGAGGAGCGCTCGAAATATTTTAGTTTTGATAGATTCGAGTCCGTGGAGTCAGCGCGTTTGTGTTATGATAACAAAATATTTTTATATTATTTTGATGGGGGAATTGTCAATGAGAAATTGGAAACGCGCTATTGTGTTTGCGCTTGTCCTGTCCGTCGTATCTGTCTCTACGGCGGACGCCGCTAAGTACGTCGAAGGAGAGGCTCTTGTCGTTTTGCGTAACGTGACCGGGCAAAAACTCACTATGTCTTCTTTGTCGAGCTCCGCCGGTTTGAGCTACGTCCAAAGCGTAGCGAACGCCGCGGGGGCGAAGGCTGCTGCCACCTATCACGCGCTGTCCGAGAGCGCGGGTGAGGTTTTAGCGCATATAAAGTCGGATACCAAGACAACGGAGGAGCTAATAGCGGAGCTGAAAAACAACCCGAATGTCATATCGGCTCAGCCTAACCGCATCAGCAAAATCGCTAAAACGCCCAATGACGCGAGATATTCCGAGATTTGGGGCATGAGGGCCATCGGCGCGGAAAGGGCTTGGGACACCACGACGGGCAGCAAGGGCGTGAATGTCGCCGTAATAGACACCGGTACGGACGGAAATCATCCCGACCTAAAGGCTAACTTAGACGCCGCCCGCGGCTATAACTCCGTCAATGACACGTCAGACTTTTCGGATGGACAGGGGCACGGGACTCACGTCTCCGGGATTATAGGGGCCGTAGGCGATAACGGCATAGGCGTGGCCGGCGTAAACTGGGCCGTCAATATAATCCCGATCAAAGCAGCCACCGACGAAGGCTTTTTCACAAGCGCCTCTACTATAGGCGCTTTGAATAAAGTAGTAGATTTGCAAAAAAACGGCGATTTTCGTATTTACGCCGTCAATATGTCTTATGGCGGCTATGACGGAGTAACGCCCGACGACGTCAAAAACTACGCTGAATACAAGGCGTACAAGGCTCTCGACGACACCGGAAAGACTCTCATGATAATGGCGGCCGGCAATGAAAATCATGAAGTCGGCGTCCCCGCCCCGGCTGACGATCCCGATAACGAGATAGACCAAGGCGATTATTGCTATCCGGCGTCTTTTACGGGCCTTGACAACATGATTGTCGTTGGGGCCATAGACAAGGATTACGCAAAGGCGTCTTTCAGCAACTATAGCGCTCGGCATGTGCAGCTCGCCGCGCCGGGCCTCTCCATCCTCAGCACCGTTCCGGTCGCCAAGGGTGAGTACGAACTTAGCTCCGGCACGTCCATGGCGGCACCTTACGTGACGGGCGCGGTGGCCTTGCTCGCGGCTAACAATGACAGCCTTACGGCTTCGGAGTTGAAAAACCTCCTGCTCCAAAACGCCGACGCTACCAACAAAATCATCAACCCCACTCTCTCCGAATACGGCTCTCTGAACGTGGGAGCAGCCATGGTTAATGTGCCGGACACCACCGGTGTGCCGCTCGAAACCATCTCTCTCAGCCCGGACTTTGTCGGCCTCGCCGTCGGCGAGTCTAAGTCTATCGAACTGACCATAGTTCCGTCTAACGCGACAGGCATCAAGAGCAAGACCTGGGAAAGCGAAGATGAAAGTATCGCCGCGGTAGACGAAAGCGGCAGAGTCACGGCCGTCGCGCCCGGAGTGGCTAAAATAGTGGCTTGGGTCAAGCAAGTGACAGAGTCGGTAGAAACGAATATGTACGTCGAGGCGACCGTCTCCGTTGCCGGCTCCGATCCCATCCCGGTGCCGGCCGATACCGATGTAAACACAACTATCGGCAATATAACAATGTCCGATGACGCCAAGATCGTTTACATCCCGGTCACGGCGACGACCGGAGCCCCCATAACGGACTCTGAGTATTTCTATGTCTGGCTGACAAAATCGAGCGCGGGTGATCTATCAGTGAAAGCCGACTACGACTACGGCCCGCTCGTTGTCTATGGTGAAGTTTTAGCCGGTAAGCTCAAGCTCGAGCTGAACGTCAACAAACTTTATGACGTAAAAGGCAATACAGTTCTTATCAAGGGCGGTTATTACAACGTAAGGTTTGCGGATACAAAGACCGGAACGACTCACGTGGGTATCGCCAAGGGGGTAGCCCTCCTGAAATCAGACGGCGCGCCGAGTGACCCGATCGTCCCCCCTGTCGCCGGCGGCGGTGGCGGTTGCGACGTAGGGTTTGGGTTTGCGGCGCTGCTGGCGCTTTCCGCCTTGGTCGCTTCGCGGAAGAAGTAGCCTCTTGACCCAACTGCAAAGACGCGGCGGCATTGCGTCTTTGCAGTTGTTTTAAGGAATCGGCTTTTACAGTGAAATATATCCCTTTCGAAGGGCGTATTTGGTGAGGCCGGCGGTGTTTTTCAGACCCAGCTTCCTCATGAGGTTCTGCCTGTGGCAGGCGACGGTATTCACGCTCAAAAACAGGCGCTTCGCGACGTCCTTGTTGGTCAGGCCGTCGGCCAGAAGGCATAGGACCTCCATCTCGCGCGCCGAGATGTCGTCTTCTCTCGGGCGAGAATCCATAAGAGAATCCAAAAACATATCAGACAGAAGACCCTTCAGACATTCGCTCACGTATTTTTCGCCGTTCATGCCGGCGAGAACCGCCTCGACCAATTCCTCGAAGGCGCAGTCTTTGATGAGAAACGCGGAGGCGCCGGCTTTGAAGATTTCATAAATGAAGTTCGCGTTAGCGTACATGGACAGCCCGACAACCCTGACGGAGGGCATCTCGCCTCTAAGGGCGCGCGTGGCCTCGATGCCGTTCATTTTGGGCATCATGACGTCCATAACCACGACGTCCGGCAGAACATCCCGCGCGCGCCGCAGCGCCTCGGCTCCGTCGGAGGCCTCGGCCACGACCCGCATCTCAGACGTCGGTTCAGCACTATGCCCTTCCGCGCGCCGACTCAGAAGGACTTTTAAGCCTTCTCGCAGAATTTTATGATCGTCCGCTAAGAGAATTTTTATCATGATACGTTCCCCTTCTGTTTTTAGAGCGCGGCAGGCGCGCGCTTCGCGGGGTCAGAGGCAGAGTCAGCGTTACGCGCGTTCCTAACCCGAAATCAGACTGAATGGCGACGTCTCCGCCCATAGAGCGCACGAGGGTCTCTAAGCTGAAAAGACCGTATGACTGATTGGAGAGGTCCGACCCCGACATGGCGCTGACGTCGAAGCCGCTTCCCCCGTCCTCCACGCGAACAAAAACGCGCCGCTCTTTTTTCCATACGCTCAAAACGGCGCTGTCGACGCCGGCGTGTTTTACGACGTTCATGAGAAGCTCCTGAGCGCCGCGAAAAAGCAGGCTTTTTATTTCGTCGCGCATATGCGCGGGCAGATTTTGCGCGCGGTAGACGACATCAAGGGCGTGCTTGCGCTTCGCCTCGGAGACCAACCACTGCAGCGCCGCGTCCAAGCCAAGCTGATACAGCACGGGCACGCCCAACTCGAAGGTCATAGTTCGGGTGTACTGAAGGGACTCGTCAAGAGTGGCCGTCACACTGTCTATCTCTTTCTTCAGGTCGACCGGTTCGTTTTCCGACAGCCGCACGCACAGGAGTTTAAGCTTCAGTTTGGCCACGGCTAAGTTTTGGCTTATGGAGTCGTGAATCTCCGAAGCTATCAGGCGGCGTTCGCGCTCCTTCTCCGCGACTAAACCCGAGGCCAAGGCGACGAGTTTTTCCCGATAAAACTCTTCCTTTGCCCGGGCCTCTTTCAGCTCCGTGACGTCGAGCAGAGCGCCGACGATGCCGTCGACCTCCCCAAGGTTGGTCAGAAGAGATTTGAATACTATCACGTTCCGATACTCTCCATCCCCGCGTAACATGACCCGCTCTAAGCTCTCGAAGGGCTGTTTGCCCGCGATCATTAGAAGGTCCCGCTCGAAATACCCGCGCGCCTCCGGGGAGTCGCTGACCTCGAAAACGGTTTTTGAGACGATCTCCTCTCTCGTTCTGCCGAAAAAGTCACAAAACGCCTGGTTGCAACCTAAATATTGTCCAAATTTATCCTCATAAAACACGGGCAGGGGCAAGAGGTTTAGGAGTCCCTCTTCAAGCGTAGCTTCTGTTTCGAGACGAAAACACATCACAAGACCCGCCCTTCCCACAAAGTCATAAAACGCGCGAATAGTACTTTTGTACTAATACTTCCCTAATTTATCATAAAAATCGAGTATGGAACAATATTGCGGATTGAATTAAAGTAAATTGGATTAAAGTATTATCAGGAAATTTATTTTTTGAAGGGAGATGCAGTGGCAATGAAAAAACGTATGTTTTTGGGATTTATGGCGGTTTTAGCGGTGTTATTGGGTGTTGCGGGAGGCGCGTTGTCGGCGGACTTTACGATGAAGGTGGGATATGTCGTGCCCGAGAGCTACCCGCACCACATCGCGGCGGCGACTGTTCTAAAACCCTACATCGAAAAGGAGTCGGGCGGGCGCATCGAGGTCGAGCTTTACCCCAACGGACAGCTCGGGCAGGACAGGCAGCTCTGCGAGTCCATCCAGTTAGGCGCCATCGAAATGGCTTTCCCTTCGACCACGACGTTCGCGGGCTTCATTCCTCAGCTTCAGCTTATGGATCTTCCCTATCTATTTACGAGCAAAGAACAAGTTCGCAGCGCTCTTGACGGAGAAGTCGGGAAGCTGTTCGCGGAATTGGCGCGCAAGCAGGGTATGTATATCCTCGGATTCGGCGACATCGGGTTTCTTCATATCAGCAACAGCGTCAAGCCTATCGTGAAGCTCGAGGACGCGAGCGGGCTCAAGATTCGCGTCATGGAAAACCCCGTCTCCATCGCCACGGCTAAGGCTCTGGGGATGAACCCCTCCACCATGACCTTCGGCGAGGTCTACACGGCTCTTCAGCAGAACGTCGTAGACGGACAAGAACACTGTATCAACGTGACGCGCAATATGAAGTTCAACGAGGTTCAGAAGTTCTATTCCCTGACGGGCGAGGCGTTTTCTTCCATCTCCGTCATAGTCAGCGAGGCGTTCTTGGACTCTCTGCCGGCCGACCTGAAGGCAGTTGTCATCGAGGCTGTGAAGCGCTTCAGCGTCGAGCAGCGCAAGGTGTGCGACACTCAGGAGATAACGAACCTTCAGGCCCTCAAGGACAGCGGAATGCAGGTCAACGAGCTTTCCAAAGAAGAGTTGGCCCGATTTGTCGCGGCCACGAAAGAAGTTCGGGACAGCAACGCCGCCAAAATAGACCCCGATCTGTATCAGAAGATTCAAACCTTCTTGAAGTAGCGGCCTGACAGCGCCCATTCCACCGTATGACGCTATGAAAAAGTTATTGGATCGTTTCGAGGAAAACTTTCTGATAGGAGGGCTCTGGGCGCTTTTAATCATGGTCTTCATCCAGGTTCTCCTGCGCTATTTTTTCAGAATCACCTGGAACTGGATCGAGGAGGTCGCTCGCTTTCTCTTTTTGTGGATGGTCTGGATCGGAGCCGGGTACGCGACGAAGTGCCGGGCGCATCTTCGCATCGAGGCTTTTATCTCCAAGGTATCCCCCGGCGCGCGTAAGGGGTTTGGGTTTGTGTCTGACGTCATCTGGATCGCCTTCGCCGCGTTTTTGGCATGGACCGGCGCGCAACTAACTTGGATGTTGCTTTGGCGAAACCAGTTGTCGCCCGTAATGCAAATTCCTATGGCCTACGCCTACGCCTCGGTTCCCGTCGGAGTTGGGCTGATGCTACTTCACTTGATAGAACAATTCTGGGGGACTTATATCTCGCGCAAAAGAGGGGTCGAATAAAATGTCGAACGCCTTGATTCTTCTGTGTATCCTTATCGTTGCATGTCTGACTATCGGAGTCCCAATCGGCATCTCCATCGGCACGGCGACGGCTGTGACCATGTTTTTCACGAGCAAGTTTCCGCTCATAATCATCAGCCAGAACGCCTTCACGGCCCTCGACTCGTTTCCCCTTCTCGCGGTGCCGCTGTTTATACTATCGGGCAACCTGATGAGCTATGGGGGTATATCCCGCCGCCTCGTCAACTTAGCCGACGCGCTCGTAGGCTTCGTGTCCGGCGGTTTGGCCATCGTGACCGTCGTAGCCTGTATGTTCTTCAGCGCCATCTCTGGCTCCGCCGTCGCGACGGTATCCGCTATCGGCGGCTTCATGATTCCCGAGATGACTAAGAAAAACTACGACCCCGGCTTTTCGGCGGCCTTGGCGGCCTCCGCCGGGTCTCTTGGCGTCATCATCCCGCCGAGCGTTTCTTTCGTCGTCTACGGCGTCATGACAGGCGTCTCAATCGGAGAGCTCTTCACCGCCGGCATCGTTCCCGGGATTCTCTTAGGTCTTGGGATGATGGTCATATGTTATCTCTTCGCGCGCAAGCACGGCTACCCGAGAGGGATAAAGCAGTCGTGGAAGCAAATAGGCCTTATACTCAAGGACTCCTTCTGGGCCGTCATGGTGCCGGTCATCATCCTGGGCGGCATCTACGGCGGGGTTTTCACCCCGACCGAGGCCGCGGGGGTAGCGGGGGTATATTCCCTGTTTATCGGAGTCTTCGTGTATAAGGAACTGAATCGGGAGACACTGCGCGGCGCTTTCCGCGACGCGGTTTTAGTCAACGGGGCTGTCACATTTATGATAGGGCTCTCCATGGCGTTTGCCCGCTACCTGACGATGGCCGGAATTCCGCGCATGATCACGAGCTCGCTTCTTTCCTTTACCCAAAGCAGCATCGTCACGCTGTTGATAATCAACATCATTCTGCTGATAGCCGGCTGTTTCATCGACAACATATCGGCGGCGATAATTCTCACTCCGATTTTCCTGCCGATAGTGCAGAGTTTCGGGGTCGACCCGGTACACTTCGGGGTCATAATCACAGTGGCGCTCGCCATCGGCTTCATCACTCCGCCCTACGGCCCAAACCTCTTCGTGGCCGCGACCATATCGGGAATTTCTCTTGAGTCCATCACGCGGCATATCTGGATTTTCTGCTTGACTATGACCGCCATACTGTTCTTTATAACCTACGTTCCGGGAATTAGCATGGGCTTGGTCCATCTGCTCTATCGGTGACGGGAGGCGTCTCATGGCTCACTTAATATCGCTGCAGGAAACGTCCATAACTCTGCCGGAGGGCTGGAAACTGCGCGCCGCTCTCACTCCCCCGCCTCACGACGCCATAGATATAGACGCGGAGCTGAAAAAAGGGCTCAAAACCCCTATCGGCGCAAGTTCGCCGATAAACTATGACTACCGTGGCAAAAACGTTTGCGTAGTAATCGACGACGCGACGCGCCCCACGCCGGTAAACCGGATTTTCCCCACGCTGCTGAATACCCTCTTGGAGGCCGGGGCTTCGGGAGATCGCCTGACGGTCTTAGTCGCCAACGGAACGCACGCGCCTATGTCCAAGGACGCGATATTCAATCGTCTCGGCGTGACCGGCAAAGATAAAATCAACGTCGTGAACCATGACGCTCAGGACGAGTCGATCTTGGACGACCTTGGAGTGGAGGAAGGCCTTCCTCTGAAGATCAACCGTTTAGTCACGGCCTCGGATATAGTTTTCTCCATCGGGACGATAGAGCCTCATATTATGGCAGGGTTCGGCGGAGGGTACAAAAACATCGTACCCGGCTGCGCCTGCCTCGCTACGGTTTCGGCGACTCACCTGTTTGGGCCCGCGGCGTCGCGTTTTGGCAGCGTGGGGCGCTTCCCGGAGGACTGCGCCGTGCGCCGCCGTATCGACGCGGCGGCTAAAAAAGCCGTCCCCAACTGTTTTATTATCAACACCGTTTTAGACCCCGATAACGCCGCCGTAGGGCTTTTTTGCGGAGAGCCTATGGAGGCTCATCATAAAGGCTGTGAGTTGGCCCGCGAGGTTTGGGGCGCGCCGCTGAAAGAGAAGGCGGACATTTTATTGGCGAGCGGCTACCCCATGACGCACGACCTCTGCCAGGCCTCGAAAGCGTTTTCCACCGGCATAGACGCGCTGAGGGAGGGCGGGATGGTCCTGCTCGTCCTCAGATGCCACAACGGGCTTGGCGACTATTGCGTAAGCCCTACGAACCGCAGCTACGAGGAGACGAAGACAATCGTGCGCGGACAAGGCACCGAGGGCTACGTCGAGGCCAAACGGAAAGAACGAGGGGAGAACGGTTTTTCGGAGTCAATGCCTTTTTACGAGACTTTCCTGACTCAGAGCAACTCCGAGGCGCTTCGCAAGGCGGACATTTACGTCACCACTCCGGACATTCCGTTCGAGACCTTGTCGGGCTTCGGGCTATTCAAGGCGTTCGCGTCCGTGGAGGCGATGATCGAAGAGGCAAGGTTGCGTTTCCCGGCTGCTGACGTCGTTCTCTCTCCCTCGGGCGGAACATGTTTTCCGTATTTTAAGTGAGTATTTACAGTTTTATAAGGAGGGTTTGAATTTGCGTTTGACCGATGAAGAGAAAAAAATGCTGGACGGCGAGAGGGGCGAGGGCGTCCGCAAGGCTATGGACATGCTCGTCGCGATGGGGAAGGCGTTCGACGCGCCGCGCATGATCCCCGTCTCCCGCGCGCACTGCGCTATGAGCGGACAGGAGGGGGACACCTACTGGTGCGAGCTTTTGGTGAACGGCGGCGCGACTTGCAAGGTCGTCCCAACTACGAACCCAAACTGGGACGTCCCCACCCTGACGCGTCACTACGAGGTTCCGGCGGACAAACTTTTCTTGGCACGCCGGACGGACGACGTATATAGAAGAATCGGGGCCGCCATCACCTACTGCTGTACGCCTGAGTTGGCGGGGAACGTGCCGGCGTTCGGCGAGCATGTCGCGTTTTCGGAGTCCAGCGCTACGCCCTACGTCAATTCCATACTCGGCGCGAGATCTAACCGCGAGTCCTCAGTAAGCGCGCTGGCCTCGGCCGTCACGGGAGTGACGCCTTACTACGGCCTGCACATAGACGAGAACAGGAAGGGAAACATGACGGTCATAGTCGACACAGAGCTCAACGACGCATACGACTGGGGGCTCTTCGGCTGGTTTGTCGGGCTGCACGCCGGGACGAAGGTTCCGGTCATCACGTTCAACAAAAAGGCGTTCAGCGGGACGCGCCCAACGCCGGAGGAACTGCTGTACTTCACCACCGAGTCCAGCACGTCCGGGGCCATGCCGATGTTCCACATGGTCGGGATAACGCCCGAGGCCCCGACGTCAGAGGCGGCGTTCGGCAAAAATAAATCCGAACTCGAGCTCCGCGTGACGCGAAAAGACCTGGACGAGATGGAGCGTCTCGTCAGCGACCCCGCGGGGAAGATTCATCTCGTGCTTATAGGCTGCCCGCACTACACGGCCGCCCAGCTTCGCGAGGTTGCGGAGCTTTTGGGAAGCAGGAGGATTCACGAGAGCGTTCACTTCTGGATTCTTTCCTCCTGGGACGCCATCGAGCTAAGCAGGCGCAGCGGGCATCTCGAAAAGATAGAGCGCGGCGGAATCAGGGTCGTCGCGGACACCTGCATGGATCAGCCGCCCTTCGACCAGTTCAGGGGCAAGCTCAACATGACGGACTCGGCCAAGTGCGCGCACTACCAAAAGCGGCGCGGCCTGCCCTTCGTCCTGAGACGCATAGGGCAGTGCATCGACGCCGCCGTGAAGGGGGAGATATAGAATGTCCGCCTCGTCCACGGTCGTAAAATGCCGAAAGCTCATCGGGGGCGTCAGCGAGGGGGAAGCCATCGTCTCGAAGGAGGCCATCAACTTCTACCTCTGCGACCCCGAAAACGGCGTTCTTCTCGAAAAAAATCACCACTTGAAGGGGAAGAGCTTCGCCCACAAGGTCGTCGTTCTGCCCACAGGCAAAGGAAGCTCCGTCGTTCAGCTCGACGGACTGTTTCAGATGATGGAGAAAAAGAACCTGCCCAAGGCGCTTATCGTCATCGACCCCGAGCCGGTCTTGGTTTCATCGGTCTACGTCGTGAACATCCCTTTGGTCGACCGGTTAGAGACGGATCCCTACAGCCTGATAGAGGACGGGGACTGGGTCAAGGTCGACGCTGACAACCAGACGGTGACGATTACGAAAAAATAACTCGCCCGGTTTGGGCAGGAGGTTTTTAGATATGGAAAAAGACGTCAGGCTTGATCTCGAATCCGGGATGAAGGTTCGCCTGAGCGACGAGCTGCCGCCGCCGCCCGAGTTTATGGCCGGCGTTCGGCGCGCGCCAAGCCGAGGGTACAAGCTAGCCCCAGACCAGGCGCGCATAGCGCTCCACAACGCCCTCCGCTATATCCCACAGCGCCATCACGCCGCCTTGGCAGGCGAGTTTATGGAGGAGCTTCTGACCTATGGGCGTATCTACGGCTATCGTTACCGACCCAAGGGCGCGATTCGCGGCAAACCTATAGATGAATATGACGGCCGCTGTCCGGAGGCCCGCGCCTTTCAGGTGATGATCGACAACAACCTCGATTTCGACGTGGCCCTCTACCCCTACGAACTCGTCACCTACGGAGAGTCGGGGCAGGTTTTTCAAAATTGGATGCAGTACCGCCTCGTCAAACAATATCTTGAGGTTTTAGAGC
>BOCC01000066.1 GCA_026002715.1 Synergistales bacterium | reverse complement strand
CGTTATAGGCATAGAGCGCGGGTATGTTGTGGTTTATACGCATAGAAACTCCACCTTCCAAGTGTCAGTGCAACGGATTAAAATATTCTCTGCTGAATAATGTAGCATAAAATTCTTAAAAATGGGGAAAATATGTGCGAGCGGTCTTCTCTAACTAAAGATTTCGTTGTTGGCGTGACGATGGGAATATTATTGCTCAATTTCAAAAGGTCATAATGCCGCGTTGAGCCTTGCGGGATATTTTCGCCTCTTTCTTGCAGGGCCGTTTCATAAAAAATCTCAGGCTTAAGAAGAATGTACAAAAGGGAAGCCTCTCGCATCTGCGAGTTTGCGGCTTCCCTTTTTGCTGTTTTGCAATGCTTTAGGCTGTCTATCTGTCTTGTTTACGAGTGAGGAACTAATGTTTGGAGCTTATCTATCGGCAATTCAGCAATCTCGGCGACTTCCAGCAACGTCATGCCGCGCGCCAGCATTTTCCGCGCCATATCAAAAGCCTTTTCGGCTCTGCCTTTCTCAATACCTCTCTCAATGCCTTTCTCAATACCTTTCTCAATACCTCTCTCAATACCTTTTAGTTCCGCTTCTTTCGCCGCTTTTTTCGCCGCCTCTTCCGAATAGGTCAAAATTCTGTCCTGCAACATCACATCCCCCTCCTTGAATTCCGCGTATTGAGCAAACAGTTCTCTGTACAACCGCTCCATATGCTCCAGCACTATACGCTTGTCAGCTTCGCTCACTAAGCCGGACGCCTCGGCGCGGTCCGCCATCATCACAAGTTCATCCACAATTTCTTTCATCTCTACGGCTAATTCCGCGCGGCGCTTAGATGTCTTAGCCGACACTGTTTGTTTCCGTAATTTTAGCACATAGAACGGCAATAGAATAGCGAGTTTACGCTCCTCAAGCTCTTTTATATCATGCTCAAGAAATTTGAACGACTTTACTTTGTAATTATATTGTTCACCTTCGGAAAACTCTAAAGAAAGCGTGACTTCGTCCGGCGTTTTTTTCGTCGTCTCCCAATAGATAATCCTTGCGCTTGGGAATTTTATCGATATTTTACTCCCGTCCTCCGATAGCGTTTTTGTACGCAGGGCCTCAGCCAAGCCATACTCAAAAACTCGAACGACAATATTCTCGTCGTCTCCTATTTCAGCTTCGATATGATAAGCGTATACACCGCCTATGATAATGATGGTGTCTGATTGGAGGCGCCGTAACTTTTTCGATACGGTTTCAGTGTTGGGATAATCAACAGTGCTGTCTAACGGGTGATTTGTGCCAAACAGACCGTTGATGAATTGAATGACCGCTGCGCTTGACAAGCGTATCAACTGCTTCAAGATCAAGTCAAAGATCTGCGCCGTATCGCGCTCTTGTTTTTTGCCTAACTCTTTCGTCACTGTACGATTGTCCTCCCGCTTCACTTAGTCATGCCACTATTCTATAGCGAAAAGCAAAACACCTCAACTCAGATTGGTGTTTTACGTCATATCTATGGCCATGTTAGGTATACCGTTCTGGCCACGCCGGTGTTTGTCGCGGTTTATGGAACGGCCGTGCGATTGACATAGGCCGAGTCCTCGCCGCCATACCGCGTCAAGCGGGGCGTTGGGATCAGCGAAGCGCTTCAATTATTTTAACTACGCTCTCGTCGCTCCCAAAAGCCCCGGCCTTTGTGACTAAAAAGCCGTTGTATTGTCCGTTTAAGGCCAGAAGCAACGGCACGCCGGTCTCCACCTCGCGTATGGGAATAAGCTCGCTCACGCCGAGAGCCCGCAATACGCGCGACGCGACTTCGCCGCCAGTCAGGTAGATGCCGCCGATAAAGAGCCCTTTGTCCTGAGCCCTTTGAATCGCGCCGCGACAGATAAAAGCCAAAAAATCCGATATTTTTTCACTTGCGTTTGAGTCCGACTTGCTTCTGTCGCGCTGACCCGGCGTCTGGGCCGTCACGACAAGGACGTCTTTTTTTTGTTCCAGCTCGCTGAGTATGTCGTCCAATATCGCGTCCGCCGCGCTTTGCGAAGATTTTGACATCTCGTTTACGTCAGGCGCAATCACCGCAACGCCAGAGTCAAGGCGCGCCTTTTCTATCTGAACGATGTTGCGCGGGTGATAGCTGCCGACCAATCCAAAAACGGGGCCGGTTCGTTTTTTATCGTATACGGGCGGACGCGGCGGTTCTTTTTTACTCAAAATATCGGTTATTACGCCCGCCAAACCGGCCGACCCCATCCAAAGCACGTCTTCAGCTCGCCTCGTTTCCAAAACGCGAATGACCGCGTTTTTCATGTCGTCATCCGTAAGCGCGTCACAAGAGAGATATGAGTCTTCAGATTCATTCAGCGTCTCCTTGAGGGACGATGTGGAGATGGGCTTCAGAGGGTCTTTGGCTATATCGGTGAGGTGGACAGGGACGCCGTTCAGGCAAAGCTCTCCGTTTAACGCGGTGCGCCCGTTTTGCGGATAGGCGGGTTGAAAAAAAACTACGCCGAGACCAAGCGCGGCCCTGAGCGCCTTTGCCTCCGCGCTGATGTTGCCGCGCAACGTCGAGTCCACTTTTTTATAAAAAATCGAACGCCCCACACATGGTTTCAGAGTCTCGCCGAGTCGTGACAGGTTCATTCCGGCCTCGGCCGCGTCGGCGTTTCGGCTGTCCGTGTTGATGACAACGGCGTCTTGCGTCTTCGAGTCCGGCAAACCCAAACCGGACGTCACTATTATCGTCCCCAATCCCTTTCGGACAAACTGTATGCCTGTGTCACAGGCTCCCGTCAGGTCGTCGGCCACGACAAGCCATGCCGGAGGTTGAAAATTATCATTATTGTTCTTCTTCTTTGTCGCCACCATTTTCATCATCCTCGCTACTCGTTCTTTCTCCGCGTATCTCGCCCTTGCGGCATACTCCCTTAAAATCGCAGTATTTGCAAGACTCGCTGTCATAGTTAGGCTCAAAGACGCCGGACTTCAAAATTACGGCGGCGCATTTCATGGCGTCTCGAGCTTCTTCCGCCCTCTCCGATAAAGACGCGCCTTTGGCGTTTTTACAAAAATAACAGGAGTCAAACGGCGGCTCGAACGTCCCGGACAGCCCTCCGTCCTTGTGCCCCAAAAATCCCACCCCAACGACACGAGCTTCCGTATCGGAGCTTAGATCGCGCAAGAGCGCGTAGGCGGAAAGCTGAAGACCATACTTGAATTTGTCCCTTGTCACGCCGCTCTTTTCCATGGCTTTTCCCAAGTGAGCCACGGAGGCGGGGCGTTTTTTTTCGTAGCTCTCGCTGCGTCCGAGTTTATAATCCAATATGACGACGCTGCCGTCCTCGAAAATATCCATTCTGTCGCACCGCCCCGTGAAGCGCACGCCGTCTACCTCGCGCGGCGTCAAGTCGAATTCCGGCCTGCATTCGCTTCGAAGCGGCGTTTGCCCGGCGGCGCACGAGGCGTCGAGACGCTCTGAGATTCTGTCCTGAAAGCGCGCAAGGCGCGCTATGTAGAACTCTATATTTTTGCGGTGACGTTCGAGACGATAGTCTTTTAAAATGCGCCAATAAGGGGCGTAGTCATCGTTAGCGAGGCTCAAGGCTCTTTTCCATTCCGCGTCCGCGGCGTCGCGCATGGTCTCTTTCCCGCCGCTTTCCGCCATAGCGAGCAAGATATTTTCCCATATTTTATGCGTCATACTGCCGGCCTCGGAGTTGCTGAAAAGCTCTCTGCCGACAGTTTGAACGCGCGCGCGCCTCGACAGCCACCAGCGCATGGGGCAGCTCAGAAGCTCGTGAATATCGCTGACCGGAAGACTCAAATTCGACTCGACGGCGCGCAGCACAGGCGTGAGGATCAAATTTTCAACGCGGCCGCCCCCCCCGGACGTCTCTATATCATGAAAATAAACGTCGCCGGGCGATAGAGCCGACATGCCGAAAACCGGAATATCGTCCTTGAGGGTCCAGCCCTCTAAGTCATCGAAAAAAGAATCCAAAAAGCCGGCCGGAATCGTGGGGTGTCCGTCGTCATCGAAGGAAGAGCGAGATATGACGGTCAGTTCGTCCCCCGTCTGGAGCAGACGCCTGAAGAGCGCCTCTTTTTGGACGCGCTTGTCGTGTATGGAGGGCAGCCACGCCGCGTCTGTCGCTATCATCTCACGCCCAGACTCGTCCAAGAGAGGAGAGGAGCGAATGACGCCCGGCCAGGCTTTTTGCGTAACGTCGGTCATTATCCATACCGGATAAGACGCCAAAATTGGCGGGGGCCCCACGTAAAGCGTCAGCGCTCCGAGAACGGGAGGAGACGGGCTGACTAAAGTGTCATCGCACCAGTCGTTCAAGAAACGCATGGCCGTTTTTCCCTTCACGGCCAAGCCGCCGGCCGGTCCTAAGTCCGGCTGAAGCTCGCGCATCGCGCTTCTCTTGTCCTCCACTTCGGCCACAGAGGCCGAAAGCTCTCTCAAACTCTCGTCAAGAGCCGGATAATCCACGAGCGTGTCAAGCAAAGCCGATACCCAAAGCCCCCGCGTCGTCAAAAAGTCATGGAGCGCGCCAAGTATGCCCTCCGGCGAAGCGCCTTTTTCCAACGCGCGGCAAAACTTGACGATAGCCTTGAACGCCGCGTGGGCTGACTTGGCGCCGGCCTGTTTCAGGTAGTTTTCCCAGGCTTTTACCCCATACGGGCCGGCCCGTTCCGCGTCTTCCACGGAAAAACCCGGGTCGGACTTGGTCACTGCCACTCCCGCCCAAGGCTGAGACAGGAGAAGCGCTGTTTCTCTCGTCTCCAAGCCCTCCGTCCAAGCCGTCCATATGGAGTTGAGATTTGTTCCCAGAATGTTTTTTGATACGCTTCTGCCGCGGGCTAAGACATAGGGTATGCGATAGCGTCTGAGCGCGGCCTCCATAGGCAGAAGGCGGCTCGACGTCACGGATAATCCCACCGCGCCGAAGCCGGGGAAGGAGCGCGCGTTTCTATAAAGCTCCCCCTCGCCCTCCCGCCACAAAGCGAGCAGACGCGCTATCATCTCAGGCTCGAGATTTGACTCAGAAGATAAAAGCGATATAACCGTGCCGCCGGAAGGAGGCGGCTCTTTTTCCCACGTAACGCCCTCGAGCTGTTTCGTCGCGTCCTGAAAATCGTCCAGATCGGTTACGGGTTTGAAAACCACGACGTCCCGAGGCGATAAAGACTCTATTTTGCGGACAAGGGCCAACTGCCCCCCCGTGAAGGACATAAACCCCACAAAAGTAAAAATCCTCTCGTCTATCCATTTTTCGATCATTTTTTTGGTATTTTTATTGGAGCGGTCATCGAGGGTCTCTAAAGTTTTGAGCGGAATTTGCGAGCTGTCCATCAGGTTATTCGCGTCGAGGTACGCGGTATAACGCCGATATAGCTCAGGCAGGACGGCGGACGTAGGATCGTCACGCGACAACGCGCACAGCTGCTCGGGGGAAACGGCCTCGTTTATCAGTTCTCTTAAATCATCCGCTAAAATGTCGATAAAACCGGGACGCGAAAGCCCCGGCCACACGGACAAGAGCCCGCCGTATTCGTCTTCGCCGAGAAGCTCGCTGACTATAAAGGACAAAATCAAGCGGTGGTCTGGGGGGTCTATCTGACGTAACTTTTGACGTCCTAAAGCCGCGCGTATGTCGTTATAAACATCTTCCCAGTTCCATAAAAGCGCGTTATCCGCAAAACGCGCGTCTATACTTGCGTCACCCGTCCTGGCGCGAAGTTTCCACCAGTCGCGGTCGCGCCTCGACGGGACGACAAAGGCCGCAGAGACGTTGCATGCAGCGTCTCTGCTTTCGATGATTCGCGCCTTCAAAAGGGCGTCCAAGTCCGATACTTTTCTGTAGGGAATGACGCGCATGTCGCCTTATGTCAGCGGCTCTTGTATATATACCCGACTGGCGCCTTCTCGACCGTGCCAACGCCGGGGAAGGGTAAATGCGCCCCGGCGATGGTGAGCTTCTCCGCCGCCGCCAACTCCATAAAATGAAGGCGGGTTTTGGCCGCTTCGTCCGGGTTCATGTCGTAAGTGGCGTTTATGTCCGGGCGCGGAAACTGGAGGGAGGCGGCGTGAGACAAGTCGGCCCAGAACAGCAGCCGTTCGCCTCCGGACGACAGCATAAACACGGTGTGCCCGGGGGTGTGCCCGCGGGCGTCTATGGCCTTTAGCTCAAAATCTTCTCCCTTTACTACGACGTCGCCGTATTCAAAGGTCTTGGCGTCCGAGCCGTAAATGCCCATGATCTGACGCGCCGAATCGAATCCGGCCTTGCGGTTCGGGAACAGCTCGACCGATTTTTCGTCAAGCCAAAAGTCGCGCTCCTGCTTTGACGCTAAGACAAGCGCGTTGGGGAACGCCCTTTTTCCGTCCCGGGCAAGCCCGACTATGTGGTCTCCGTGCATATGCGTTATGAGGATTTTGGTTACATCTTCGGCCCCGCGCAAACCCTCAGCCACCGCGACCTCCGATAGTCCGTTCGGGAAAAGGCCGTTCATGCCGGCGTCTATCAATATAGTCTCGCCTTTGGTCTTTACCAAAAACGCCATAATGGCGGAGGGGCTTTTGCCGTCGGGCGCGTATTGCTTTTGAACTTCGGGGTCGAGCCCGATAAAGACGCTCATATCGCGCTCACCAAGAGAATCGGCTATAGCCCAAACGGTTACATCCCCAACCGTGAATTCTCGCGTAGTCTCGGACGCGAATGTTTTGGAGCTGATTCCAAAAACCACAAACGCAAATAAAAATAAAAACAAAGCTGCACGCATATCAAAGTCCTCCTAATGTTTTTCAGATTTTTTTTAAGATTTCTATAAATATCCTCGCGCCGTATCGAACGAAGCGTCGTATTCGGCGAGGCTGCCGACATGCTTGGCTTCCATATTGGCCTCCATATTGGCTTCCATATTGGCCTCTATCCGGGCTTCCATGCACTCTTGAAGCGTATCGATAAGCAGGTCGTATTCGACCGGCTTGCCGATATGACTGTTCATGCCCATAGTCTTGCAACGTGATATAACCTCGTCGCTGGTGTCCGCGGTGACGGCGATTATCGGAATATTCGCGGCCCCGCCTCTGCCGGATTCGCGTATTCGCTTCGTGGCCTCGAAGCCGTCCATGCCCGGCATATGCAGATCCATAAGCACTATGTCATACGGGTTTTTGTAGAATAGCTTCACGGCCTCCTGTCCGTCCTCGGCGCAGTCGAGCGACGCCCCGGTTTCCTCGAGAAGAGCCGATAGTATCTCGCGGTTGAGCAACACGTCGTCGACAATCAATATTCTTTGTCCGGTGAGGGTAAAATTTGGCCCCGGCTCGGCCTCTTTGCCGCGCGCATCGGATGGCTGTTCGGATGGCTGCCCGTATGGTTGCCCGTATGGTTGCAAAATCTGCGCGTCGTCCGCTATGACAAAAGGGAGGGTGAACGTAAACTCGGAGCCCTGACCAAGTTTGCTTTTGAGGTGCAATTGCCCGCCCATTTTCTTGGTGATGAGGTTCGCTATGGGCAGACCTAACCCCACGCCGCCGTAAGAGCGGTTTATACCGTTGTCTGACTGCTCGAATATGCCCCACAGCCGCGCTTTGTCCTCGTCGGAAAAGCCGCAGCCCGTGTCGCGCACCTTAAAAGCGATAACGCATTCACCTTCGTCCTGAGACTGTTTTTGTACGTCGAATTCAACGGTTCCGCCTTCGGGCGTGAACTTCACGGCGTTGGACAGCAGGTTTGTCAGAATATGCCGCAGGCGCTTCTCGTCCGCGTAAACAAACGCGCATATATCTTCGTCTACGTCGACTATGAACTTTTGCCCCTTTTTACTTAAGTGCTTAGATATGTCCTGAGCTATTTCCCGCATGGCCGAATAAAAATTGAACCTGCTCGGGAACAGATCGAAGTTGCCGGCCTCCATTCTGGCCATATCGAGCATGTTGTTGATGATGTACAGCAAGTCCTCGGACGCCTGGTGTATCTCGTCAAAGCATCTGGCGCGACGGGACTCGTCCGCGGTTTCGGCTATTTTGGACATGCCTATTATGGCGTTCATCGGGGTGAGCATTTCATGGCTCATGCGGCTCAGAAAGTTGCTTTTTGCCTTACTGTAAAGCTCGGCCTCCGCTAACGCTTCGCTTATCTTCTCGTTGGCATCGAGCATGATGAGCTCGTTTTTCTTCACCTCGCGCATATCCTGGACGTAAGACACGACGCGATACCCGTTATCCCACGGAACGCGAATGAGCGTGACATTTGAAAATAAAAGCTCCCCATCCCCGGTCAAGTGCGTCCAATCGAATCGCTCATGCCCTGTCTCGAACGCCTTTTTCAGCCGTTCGGTAATAGCTGATGACGCGGTTCCGTCCGGCTGATATTCGGGGGAAAGCTCGAAAAATCTCTCGGCGTACTCGTCTTTGTCCGCGAGTTTATGCAAGCGGACGGCCTCTTGGTTGCAGTCGACAAGCCGTATGTCTTCATCCCAAATGCCGGAGGCCGTTGGCATGAAATCCAGCATGACGCGCGTGCGTTCGTTGGCGTCCTGAATTTTTTTGTCCTGAGCCAAGATTTCGCGCCTGTCATAGGAGTAAACGCCTATGAGCCGCGCGTCGTATTTGCCGCTTGTGACGTTTATAGCAGTCGTGTCGACGGGTATCGTCTCCCCATGAGATGTCCTGTATGTCCATCTGTACTGGACGGAGCCTTTTTTGAGGGCTGTCTGAATGTAATCGTTCATTTTTTCGGTCGATAAAGCGCCGTCAGGCTGATAATGAGGGATCAGGGTTTTGAATTTCTTTATAAGTCCATCTCTCGTCTTGAAGCCGAAAAGGTCGAGGGCTTTTTTGTTGCAGTCCAAGATGTTGTTGTCGGCGTCTCTAATTGTGCAGGCCATGGGCGTGGCGTCGAGCATTATCCTCGACAGCTTGTCGGCCTTTCTCTTGACGGCCATATTCAACAGCATGACGACGCAGGTTATGCCCACCATAACGATAAAAAGGACGCTGACGAGCGTCAAGAGCATAACCATATCCTCGACCTTTTCGGCAAGCAGGTTTTCCACATCGGACATCAGAAGGTTTGCCTGTTCGTGATATTGTTCGCTTGTGGTGAAAAGTTCTTGCGGATTTCCGCCGTTTCTGACGTTGTATATAGCTTTTTTCAGCCTTCGCCAGCTCATGTTCACACCGTTGAGATGCGTATAATACCATTTATCTTTCTCGACAAAACCGGCGACAATGCCGTTGCTTTTTGAGAGGTCCGACAAGACTTTGTTGACTTGTTCTATTGTCTCTGCATTTCCGAGGCTGTAGTCTTTTTCGTCCAAGAGCCTTGCCATAAGCTCATATTTAACCACATTTTGCACCGAACTGCGAATATAACTGATGTAGTTAGGGATGGTGTACTGCTGTTTCACATCCCTTATCGCGGCGACAGAGAAAATGCCGACGCCGAGAAGGCAAAGCACGCAAAATACGACAAACAATACTATCAAAGAACGTATGCTAAACAGTTTTTTCACTTTGCCTTCTCACTCCTCGCCGCTTTAGTATATTTTACTGAATAAACGCTAATAGCCGTCCGGGTAGTTTTTGTGCCAGTCCCAGGCCGTTTGTATTATGTCGCCGAGGCTTGTGTATTTAGGCTCCCAACCAAGCACGGCAAGGGCCTTTTTGTGCGCGGCCACAAGTGTGGAGGGGTCGCCGGCGCGCCGCGCGCCAAAAATAGCCGTTATATCGCGCCCGGTTATCTCTCGCGCCGTCTCTATCACCTCGCGCACGGAGAAGCCCCTGCCGTTGCCGAGGTTGATTTTTTGGCTTTCCCCTCCGTCGCCGAGATAGCGCAGCGCTTTTATATGAGCGTCGGCTAAGTCCAAGACATGCACGTAGTCCCTCACGCAAGTGCCGTCCGGCGTAGGGTAGTCCGTCCCGAATATGCTGACGGATTTTCTTTGCCCCAAAGCTGCCTGCAAAACCAACGGGATTATATGTCCCTCAGGGTGATGGTCCTCGCCAAGCATGAGCGACCCGTCTGAGAGCTTGCCCTTCGTAAGGGCGCCTGAGGCGTTGAAATACCTGAGAGCTACGTGGGTTATACCGCAGGCTGAGTTTACCCAGTCCAAAATCCGCTCGACGAAATATTTAGACAGCCCGTAGGGATTGCAGGGGTTTTTGGGGTGTCCTTCGTCAATGGCAGGGCTTTGCGGCTCGCCGTACACGGCCGCGGTGGAGGAAAACACGATGTTTTTGAGCCCGCCGCCGCGCAGGGTGTCTATCATTTTCACGACTTTGCCTGTATTGTTGCCAAAATATTTAAGCGGCTCGCCTACCGATTCCGGAACCGACGTGAAAGCCGCGAAGTGAATCATTTGCGTGACCCCATGCTCGCTTGTTATCTTCCTCAGAATCTCCGCGTCTCCCGTGTCCCCTTCATAAAAAGCCACGTCTGGCGAAATGGCCTTTCTGTGTCCGGCGCTAAGGTCGTCCAGAACCACCACGTCTTCGCCGGATACGCGAAGCGCCTCTACGGTCACGCTTCCGATATATCCGGCCCCGCCCGTCACAAGAATGCTCATAGTTTAAGTCCTTCCAAGCTCAAGAGGCTTTTTTTCTGTCCATACCGCCGCCGTAGCCCGTGAGGCTTCCGTCTTTGCCTATGACGCGGTGGCATGGGACGATAATGCTGACGGGGTTGCGCCCCACGGCCCCTCCCACGGCACGGGCGCCTAAGCCGCCGAGGCTCAAAGCGGACGCTATATCGCCGTAGGACACGGTCTCGCCGTATGGGATACTCAGCAACTCTTTCCATACGCGCATCTGAAAGGGAGTGCCGTCAAGCGATATGGGCACAGTAAAGACGCGCAGCTTTTGAGCGAAATAATCGGTCAGTTCGCGAGCCGCTTTTTGCAATATGCCGTTTTGAGGCGGCGACGCGAGATCGTCCGGGAATGCCGGAAAATGCCCTTGCCCGTAAAACCAAGCTCCGCGAAGTCCGGCGTCGTCAGCCTCCAAAAGCATATCTCCAAGGGGTGTAGGCGTCTTTGCAAAAAAAGAAACTGGTTTCATATCGGCAAAGTCAGAGCGTGATCACTTTTGACGCCTTGTTGAGGGATTCTATTATCTCGAACATATTCGAGATAACCCCCGCGCCTATCTGCTCCGTTATGCCGAAGTGGTTTGTGCATGTGCCGCACACCAATATCGTGACGCCCTGTTTCTCCAAGTTTTTCAGGTGGTCGCATGTGGCGGAGTCCTGCAAGGCCAGCTTGACGCCATCGTTCATCAAAGCTAAGACAGTGGGCGCGGCGTCTATCTGCGAGATGGTTCCGAGAAAGCCCTTCATCAGGACCTCGCCAAGAACCTGATCGTCGCGTCCTATAGTTTTGCCCGTAATGAGGACGGAGAAAGTCTCTTTGCCGGACGCCGGCGCGGGCGCAGCGGAGGGCGGAGTTGGAGCAGGTTTGGGAGCCGGTTTGGGAGCAGGTTTCGAGCCGGGTTTTTGCGGAGAGGCCTTGATAGTGAGCATACCGTCGTCGTCCTTCAGTAAAACATTGAATCCCTGTCCCTCCAGATACCGCGTCACGTTAGACGCCGAGACGGGATTGTCGAGCAGTATCTCGAGTTCTTTTTCCCCTCCGTCAACGCTGGCTTTTGTCAGCATGACGGGCTGCGGGCAAGGCTTGCCGCGCGCATCGATTTTCTTCATCGTCATCTATTCCTCCGTTTCGTTTTTAAAATTTGAAATTTAAAATTTGAAAAATTTTTTCAATTATATCACTATACCCGAATATCACTATATCCTAATATTTATATCGCGCCAAACAAAAACCCTCTCTCGAGCGAGAGAGGGTTAGCTAACGGCTGAAGATTAAAGCACTAAAACGCCGCCTGAGGCGTCCAGGTCTCTAAATACCCTGTCTTGCCGCCCGTGACCTTCAGTATGGCGCCGGGCTTGTTGACGGGGTTGTGGGTCTCTTTGTCGACCGTCCATGTGAAGTGGGTGACTTTGAGGTCTTTGGTGTTCTCTATCGCGTCGCGCACGGCCACGCTGTCGTCCTTGCCGGCCGTCGCTATGGCGTGGAAAATCATCTGGAGAATGTCGTATCCAAACGTCATGTTCAGGATTTCCGTGGGCTTCTGGCCGTACTCCTTGGTGTAATTCGCTATAAGGCCGGCGAGAAGCGGATCCTCGTCGTGCATAGGATACAACCAGTATGTACCCTCCATAGCGTCTCCGGCTATCTCGAAGATGCCGGGGCCGTATCCGTCCCCGCCCATGAAGAAGGGCTTCCAGCCGAGGTCGGCGGCCTGCTTGATGACAAGCCCCATCTCCTTGTAGAGCATCGTGAGGGCCACCGCGTCCGCTCCCCACGCCTTGGCCTCGGTTATCTGAGCGCGGAAGTCCACGTCGCCGCCGCGATAAGCCCAGAATTTATAATCGACGCCGAGCTCAGCCGCGCGCTTGGTCACAAACTCCGTCAGGCCCTCGGAATAAGCGTCGCCGATGTCGCCGATGACGGCCAATTTCTTGGAGCCCAATTTTTTGATGAGGTAGTCGGCTATGACCGCGCCCTGATAGGGGTCGGTGTAGGTGATGCGGAACATATAGGGGCGAACCTTGCCCGTGTCGGCGTCGACCGTGACGGCAGGGTTGCTCGCGGTGCTCGACACGACGGGCATCTTCTGCGCGTCGGCTATGGGCGCTATGGCGAGCTGAATACCGCTGTAGTTGCTTCCGCCGACAGCAACGACCTTGTCGTCGAATATCAGCCTGCGAATGGCGCTCACCGCGTCCTCGGCCTTGCCCTTGATGTCGTAGCAGACAAGCTCAACGGGACGCCCCAAAAGCCCGCCCTTCGCGTTGATTTCCTTGACGGCCAAAAGCGCCCCGTCGCGCTCGTGCTGACCCCAAGTGGAGCCGTCGCCGGTCAGCGTGGCCAAGTAGCCGATCTTGACAGGCGCACCGTCCGCGGCGCAAGCCTCTTGTCCAAACATAAACACCGACGCAAGCAAAAGCGCGCAAAACAACAAAACCTTCTTTTTCATATCACCTGAAACCCTCTTTCTTCTTTATTAAAATTTTATAACCGAAACATAAAAAATTATATTTTAGTTTCTTATAA
>BOCC01000065.1 GCA_026002715.1 Synergistales bacterium | reverse complement strand
TTTGAGTTTCCCCATTTTTCATTTCTATATCTCTCGAAGTGCTTGATATTGCTATGTTTTTAGTGTTTTCAAAGTTGAAAACAAAATTTTGCGTTTTATCACAGCCATCGGCTCGTAAACGCACTTGTATTAAGACTTTCCATGGTGGAAAAATGGCTTCAATAAAAAAATGGGGAAACTCAAATGACTGTCGAGTTGCTTCAGTAATAAAAATGTGTGATAATGGAGAAAATTTAGCATAAAGGTGAAAGCTATGCGACAGGAAGAAATAAATTTTATTGATTTTATGTATAACTTACGCTCAACTCGTCGGGATGCACTATAAATATTGGCTGCGCAACAAATATTTTCTGTCCGCGTTGATCCCGCTGCTGGTCTTCGCGTTCGCGGCGGCATCGATCTCATCCGTCCGTTTCATCAGACATCGCCGCGACATGACCTACACGTCTAAGCACACGCCCGTATGCGGCGAGTTTTCAATCAACGTTCCGAAAAGCTGGAATATAGGAGAAATACACTCCACGCATCAGAACTTGTTTTTCTACCACTTGGGAAGAGGGGACAAGGGGTTCGGCGGGGAAGTTTGTTTCAGCGCATGGGTAGGTGAACGCCTTGATTCTTATAATGTTGAAGACCCGCCCTTACCGTCCTACGTGCTGATGACCGTCTTCAAGAAGGAGCTTTCCACCGGCCCCGGATTTGCGTTCTCCGCGCAAGAACTGGGCGAGGGGCTGACCAATCGGATGACACGTTTAGGGCTGAGGGATATGCTGAAGTCCGAGGTTAAAACGATGAACGGCCATCAGTGGGTGAAAACATCTGCGAGCGCGAATGCGGCAATAAGCTTTGCTTACATCTACTGGCAAACCGTCGACTCCTGGTCGAAGAACCATTACGTTATCGCGTTTACCAAGGTGAACTTCTCCACCTCTGAGCTGGTTTTAGACAACATCGTAAATTCCTTTACGTTCCTCCGCCGGTAATGGCGGGAAATTTTCGAAAGCGAGGCGACGGCAGGTGAGCCGAAGGGCGAGGATTTTTTTCGGGTTCGGCGTGGTGTTGCTGGCTGTGCTGTACAATGTGATAATGTATCCGCCCGCCTGGCTCGTCGGCCGCCTCACCCTGCGCTCGACTGTGAAAATCACGTCTGCTGCGGGCGGTTTTTCGCTCGACGTCCCGACAAGGTGGAAAGGAAACTCTCCGGGCCTCTCTCATTTCCCCGCTGCCTTAGTGAGGCCCAAGATCTCCGCCGGGAAAGAGTACCTCAATACCGGAGATAGCAGCTTCCACGAGACCAAACCGCTGCGCGGCGGGATAAATAGCCGGCGTTCTTCCGGTTTTTATGCGCGAATGAGCGTTTACATGGAAACGTTGCCCGTCGGTGACGTCCCTTTCGCGCGGGAGCTGGCCGACGTTCAGGCTGAGAGCTTAGTCGCCGGGCTTGGAGCGGCCCGGGAAGGGAAGGCAAGAACCGAGGTTCAAAGATTGAAGGGTTATCCGTGGGGAAAAACCACTGTGACCACGCAAAGGGTTGAGGAAGCTATCGTCTGCTGGCAAACCGTCGACGACAACTCAAACCATTACACTATAGTGTTTTCCACGAATGCGTACTCCAGCTTCAAACCCGTCTTCGACAAGATTATGAAATCCTTTACGAGTCATCCGCCGGTAATTTGAGAAGTGAGCGAAATTTACTGAGGCAACTCAGCTGCTTCTTCTCCGCCCAGGCTGTACTTACGTAATGTTAAATAGACAAGTCTCGGTTTCAAGTCGAGAATGTCCATGATCTCTTTAGGGGGTTTTTCCCTTCTCGTGTTGACGAATAATCATCACGCGTAAAAACGCTTGCTCTTCCGAGTGATAATTTCATCGCATCTATCGTGTCAGTTTTCATTTGTGTATCGTAATATGTTCTATTATATTTTGCAATATATTTTTAGAATGTGAATAGTCATATAAATTTTACTTAAATTTTTATTCAAGCCTCGGCAAAGCCGCTAAGAGCGCGCGGGTATAGCCGTGCCGCGGGCTTGCGAGAACGGCTTGGCTCTCGCCCTCCTCGACTATCTCTCCCTTGTACAGCACGGCGATACGCTCCGCCGCCCGTCCCGCCAACAGAAGATCGTGCGTGACCAAAATCATCGACATACCGCTTCGCACTCTGCGATTCAGCGCGTCGAGCACCTCGGCCCTCGTCGACACGTCTTGCATGGCCGTGGGCTCGTCGGCCAGCAGAAGTTTCGGCTCCAAAATCAACGCCCGCGCCACGGCCACCCTCTGCCGCTGGCCGCCGGAGAGCGAATAGCGCACTCGCTCGTTCCACATCTCCTCAGGCAGTTTCAGCTCGGTCAGCAGTTCCTTGGCGCGCCTTACGCCTTCGGCGCGCTCAGCGCGGTTATGTACGATGTTCCAAGGCTCCGTGACCGCGCCGAGCACGTTCAGAGTCGGAGGCAAAGCGCCGTAGGGGTCTTGGGGTATATAGCCGCACATGCTCCGCGCGGATAGTTTTTCGGCGGTAGTCATGTCCTCCCACGATTTGCCAAAGAGCGACACGACCCCCGACGTCGGTTTAATCAACCCCAAAAGCGCGCGCAGAAGCGTGGTCTTGCCGCTGCCAGACTCGCCGACGATGGCCAAGCGGCCGAGCGGCGCGGCGCGCGAAAGCGAGACGCCCTTCAAGGCCCAAACCCCGTCTTTGCGTCCGAACAGCCCGCGCCGTCCCTCGTAATAAACGCGCAGGTCTTCTACGCCCGGAATATTCATGGCATCTCCCTAACGGCCTCGATGAGCCGCTTAGCGTACGCGTCTTTTGGGTGTCCGCATACGTCCTTCGACGGGCCGCTCTCCACGATAACGCCATCCTTCATCACCATCAGCGAATCGCAAAAAACTGCCGCGAGGGGAAGATCGTGCGTCACCAGCAAAAGCCCCATACCGCGCGTCCTTGCCGCCGCCGTCATCATCTCTAGCGTCTCTTTTTGCGTAATGACGTCAAGCGCGGTGGTGGGCTCGTCGGCCAGCAAAAAATCCGGCTCGCAGGACAGGGACAGGGCCAGCGCGGCGCGCTGCTTTTGACCGCCCGAAAGCTCGTGCGGATAGCGCGCCAAAAACGACGCGTCGAGCCCCACGGAAGACATGAGCTCGCGAGAGCGCGCGGAGCGTTCTTTCGAGTTTAACGCGAGGTGATAGGAGAGGGTCTCCGTGATGTGGCGCTCTACCGTGAGGTGCGGCGTGAAGGAGTTCATCGCGCCCTGCGGCACGAGCGAAACGCGCCGCCAACGCCACGCGGAGAGAGAATGGTCGTCAAGCTCCGCTATGTTCAACCTCTCCTCGCCGTTCTCGTAGACGATCTCTCCGCTCACGTTCGTGCCCGCCGGCAAAAGCCTCGGTATCGCCATCAATACGCTGGTCTTGCCGCTGCCGGACTCACCTACAAGCCCAACTATGTCTTTGCGCTTCAGGGTGAAAGAGCAATTTTTTACGGCCTGTTTGCCGCGCGCGCGATATGTAACGGAGAGATTGTTCAGGCTGAGAGTCGTCGTTTTAGAGCATCCCCTTGCTTTATTATTTCTCGTACTCCTTCAACATAGCGGCGTACTCCGTCTCGCAGCCCTTACGTATGTGATACACATGCTCGTCCTCCGGAAACTTGCCCGCCTTTACGTCGTTCACGTAGTCCTTGAAGGCTTTTGTCACGACCTCCGCTACGTTGGCGTACTTCTTGACGAACTTGGGCGTGAACGCCTGGAACTGACCCAACATATCTCCGCAGATGATGAGCTGCCCGTCACAGGGAAGCCCGGCTCCTATGGAGTAAACCGGTATAGACAGGCGCTTATGGATAAACTCGGTCAATTCGGGCGGTATACCCTCGAGCAAGAGCGCGTAGGCTCCGGCTCTCTCTACGGCCAACGCGTCGTCCAAAACAAAACGCGCGCTCTCAGGCGTTACGCCCTGAGCTTTAAAGCCGCCCATAGGCCCTGAGCTCTGAGGCGTAAGCCCGATGTGGCCGCACACCAACACGCCGCTTTCGGCTATGGCCTTTATTTTGCTCTCCACGCGAACGCCGCCCTCGAGTTTGACGGCGTCCACGTCGGCCTCCTTGAAGAAGCGGACGGCGTTGGCCACGGCGTCGGAGTCGGAGATCTGGTAGGAGCCGAAGGGCATATCGCCCATAACGAACGTGTTGGGCGCGCCCCTGCGGACCGCTTTGCAGTGGCTTATGCAGTCGTCCATAGTGACTGGTATGGTGCCGGAGTATCCCAAGACGATCATGCCCAGAGAGTCGCCCACAAGGATCATATCCATGCCGGCGGCCTCCGCGAACATGGCTGTGGGGAAGTCGTATGCCGTCACCCATGCGACCTTTTCTCCGCTTTTCTTCATTTCCGCAAACTCGAGACGTCCTTTTTTCTTGGCCATAATAAACCCACCCTTTCGTAAATTTATCTTAAATTTATCAGTTACAGGTCTTTAAACGGGCTTTTAGATAAAAGAAACCTTATATTGTCAGCCGACCAAAGAGGGCCGTCGTTCATGCCGAGGCAACGGATAGACTCTGACGTCCAGTTTTCCTCGGATTCTAAGACGCTTGGCCAAAAGGGGAAGAGCGCGCACTGGGCGGGGCGCAGGATGTATATTTTACATTTTCTGGCCTCCGCGTCGAGAAAAACGCAGTCGCCGTTATGCCGCTCTTTGAAGCTGGGGCGTCCCCATCTGTTTGTCACAAACAAAGCCCGAAATTCTTCGTGAGTGAATTTCGAGCCGTTTATCTCTATGTTGTTTACTATACGGTCTTCCTCCTCGGGCGTGAAAAAAATCGCGCCCGGCTCGCCTCCGCAGCATCGCCCGCAGCCGAGGCACTCAAAGCGGACGCCGCCGCTCCACCATTCCGGTTTTTCGGGCGTCGTGTCGGCATCAGAAGACATCAAGTGAATCTTTCGCCCTCAGACTGTAGTCGTCGCGGAGCGTGGATCTTTTGTAGGCCTCCGCGGCCTGTCCGGCTCTGGCCTTTGTTTTGAGCTCGGCCTCCAAACCCTTTACGAGGCTGTTGTAAAGCACCTCCCAAAGGCCCGTTCCTCCGCTTTTGGCCAAGTCCTCGCATGCCATTTCGAGCGACAGGTCTTCCATCTGCGCCCATGCCCGCTTCTTCTCCGTGCCGTCTATGCTTCCGAAAGAGCGGGCGTTTGCCTTGGCTTTCTTCATCATTTGGGCCCACAGGACGGACTCGAACTGCTGACAGGATTCCTTGAGTTTACGGGCTTCGCGCGTATCGTGAATTTCCTGAGAAACCTCGTTATTAACTGGTCTTACGTTTAGATTGTCAAGCGCGGTCATAGCGGCTCACCTCTTCGCGTTCTTTTACATATTTATAAGCTGGCCGTGGAGAGCGCCCGCTTCGTTTATGGCCTGCAAAATCTCTATGACGTCGCGCGGCGTGGCGCCTGTGGCGTTTATGACCTTCACGAGATCTTTTACCGTCGTAGTGGCGGGCAGGGCTATCAGGCTCGCCTTCTCCTCGTTCACATCGACGTTCGTGCTGTTTTCCGCGGCTGTCGTGCCGCCCGAAAAAGCGCCGGGCTGAACTACGTTGGTGTTCTCGGCCACCGAGACGGTGAGATTGCCGTGAGCGACCGCGACTGAGCTTATCTTGACGTCCCCGCCCATCACGACCGTACCAGTGCGCTCGTTTACGGCGACGCGCGCGTTTACGTCGGGCTCCACCTCGAGTTTTTCCATTTTGGCGATGAATGCCGTGGGCGCCCCGGCGTACTGAGGCGGCAAATCCACAATTATACGCCCGGCGTCAGCCGGACGCGCTATAGCTCCGAACGCGCTGTTCAGCGTATCGGTGACTCTCTGCGCCGTGGTGAAGTCCGGCTGGCGCAAAAGGATGGCTAACTGTCCGCCGTCGGCGTAATCGGTAGGCACGTCGCGCTCGACTATCGCGCCGTTCGGGACCCGGCCGGCCGTCGGGATGTTTTTCGTGGTGGTGGCGGCGCTGCCTCCGGCGGCGTAGCCTCCGACAAGCACGGGACCCTGAGCCACCGCGTAAACCCTGCCGTCGGCGGCTTTAAGGGGGGCTTGGAGCAGTGTGCCGCCCTGAAGGCTCTTGGCGTCGCCCATCGCGTTTACGCTTATATCGATGGTCTGCCCGGGCCTCACATAAGGCGGCAGTTCCGCCGTGATGGAGACCACCGCGATGTTTTTGCTGCGTATGGCGTTTTGCTCGACGGTCAGGCCGTACTGCTGAAGCACGTTTTTCATCATCTGCATAGCCATCGGCACCTTGTCGCCCGTCCCGGCTAAGCCCATGACCACGCCTATGCCGGTGAGCTGGTTCGACCGCGCGCCCTCAAGGTCGGCTATATCCTTTATGCGAACCATAGGATGAACGTAAGAAAAGTCCATGTCGTCCAAGGCGTGAGAGTTCGCGCCCCAAGACACACCGGCAGCGGACGTTATGAGGGCAAAAAACAACGCGAGAGACAATATGCGCTTAATATATTTGTTCATATTATCCATGTTGTTTATATTATCCATATTATCCATATTATCCATATTATCCATGGTTAGAATATGGTCTGGAGAATCTTCGTTATAACGCCGGTTTTCTGCGTCCTTGTGAGCGCGCCCTTACCTTTTATGGCAAGCTCGGCGTTGGCCACAAGGTTGCTTGGCACCTGGTTGTTGGCGTTTACGTCCTGCGGCCTAATGACACCCGTGAGCTGAAGCTGCAACGTCTCCTCGCTGGTCTGGATGTCGCGGGTGCCCTCTATCACGAGGTTTCCGTTTGGCAAAACGTCCGTGACCAAGCATGAGAGTGTAGTCCTCCCTGTGTGTTTGCGCTCGACCGAGCTGTCGCCGGTTGACTCGCTCGACGTGTCGAGGGCGAGCGCGCGGATAAACTTCAGGATGCCCGTACCGTCGCTGACCGAGTTGCTGGAGGATTTCTGAAGATCTGTCGTGGCCTCGTCCTTCGTGTTCGTCTGCTCGTTTACCAATACTGTAACGATGTCCCCGGCGCGGCTCGGTCGCGGGTCTGACACCATGTTGGCTGTGTCGTTCCAAAGCGACACGGCCTCGGCCTTAACGCCCGCCGCTATAGCCGCGGAAAAGACAGCCGCCGCAAGCGCAGCGTATAGCCTATTTTTTGCGCTTTTATTCATATTTATTACGTTCATCACGTCGCCGCCTCCATATGTATGATTATATTAATCATAAAAATTCATAAAAATTTATAAAAACCCAAAACAAAAATCTGAAAATAGAATCTTAAAATAACGTTATATATTTTAGCATATTTAAGAGCGTTGGTGATAAAATGCGCATGTTTTATCGGACTTCCGCAAGACCAAGGGGGCAAAATACATGGGTATGGACGATCGCTATCACGCGACTTATTCCATTTCATGGGACAGAATTCATCAGGACTGCAAAATGCTCGCGGCGCGTCTTTACACGCTCGGGGCATGGAAACAGATTATCGGCGTGGCTCGGGGCGGGCTCATTCCGGCGGCTATCGTCGCCCGCGAGCTGAACATCAAGCTCATGGACACGGTATGCGTGTCGAGCTATTCCGTCAGGCATCAGGGCGAGACCGTTGTGCTGAAGGGCGTTCAGGCGGAGGACGGAGGAGCGGGCTGCCTCATAATCGACGACCTCGTAGACACGGGCAAAACCGCGAAAGTCGTGCGGAACCTCCTGCCTAAAGCGTGTTTCGCCACGGTTTACTCGAAGCCCGAGGGTCGTCCGTTTGTCGATACGTTCATAATGGAAGTTACGCAGGACACTTGGATACTTTTCCCCTGGGACTCCGAATATTCTTACAGCAGACCCATAGTGGACGATAAACATATATGACGCGCGAGCCTGTTTTACGGGAGGGAATCTTTTGAACGGAGAACATATACTCAAAAAGTACGAAGAAGACTTAGTAGCTTTCACTCAGACCCTCGTAAGGATTCAGAGCTATTCCGACCACGAGGGCGAACTAGCTCGCTGCCTCCGAAAAAAGATGGAAGAATTGGATTATGACGAGGTTTTCATTGACGAGACGGGCAACGTGGCGGGGCGCATCGGCAGCGGAGAAAAGGTCGTACTGTTCGATTCGCATATGGATACCGTCGAGGTGAACGACGAACAGGACTGGCTGTGTCCTCCCTTCAGCGGAGAAATCAGGGACGGCAGACTGTACGGGCGCGGATCGGTCGATATGAAGTCGGCGCTGGCCGCTTGCGTTTACGCCGCCGCCGCGGCAAGAGACTTAGGCTGGACGGCTCGGAAAACCGTGTACGTCACCGGAAGCGTCTGCGAGGAGTTCTGCGACGGGGAGAGCCTCAGAATGCTGTTCGAGAATCATAAACTGAAGCCGGATTACGTGGTTATCTGCGAGCCGTCCGACAATACCATCACCTTGGGGCATAAGGGGAAGGCTCAGGTGCGCGTCAAAACTCACGGCGTCTCCGCTCACGGCTCCGCGCCGGAAAAGGGGGTCAACGCCGTTTATGAGATGGCGGAGATTATCCAGCGCGTAGAAAAAAGAAACTCAGAGCTTACGGCAGCCGGCAACCCCCACGGAACTATGGTGCTGTCCGACATCTCCTGCGTCAGCGCTTCTTTGAACGCCGTCCCGAGCGAGTGCGCCATTTACATCGACAGGCGCGTAGTTTTGGGGGAGACGGAGGACGACGTAAAAAAAGAAATGGACGACCTGACAGCCGGAAAAGACGCGTCCTGGGAAATCGGGCGTTTGGTGAGAAAAAGCTGGACGGGGGTTGAGCTTTGCTATGACCCGCTGCACTCGGCTTGGAAGATAGGCGAGGAGCACGAGCTGACAAAGGCATGCCGCCGCGCGTATAAAGACGTGTTCGGAAACGAGCCCGAAAGATACGATTTTTGGGACTTCGGAACGAACGCGGTGACGCCAGTTCGCTTAGGTATCCCCACAATCGGCTTCGGCCCCGGGGAGTACAAACTGGCCCACATGGTGAACGAGAACTGCGAAGTAGACAAAATCAAAGACGCTTGCCGCTTTTATACGTCTTTGATTAAAAATATATCATGACTATAGGGTGTACTCAGGACGTAATTCAATCGTAGGGGCGACCGCCCCGGTCGCCCGGTTCTTGTTAGACGCCAAACGTTATGGGTATAGGCGGACCAAAATTAAAGACGGGTGATCGGGAATTAAAGACGGACGGGCCACAAATTAAAGACGGACGACAGGGAATTAAAGACGGGCGACCGAGGGCGGTCGCCCCTACTCATAGGGTTCTCAGCTTTATATCGAGTTCATAAACTTTCGCTTTCCAAACAGCACTCGTCTTTTCGAGCAACACTGCATCAAGAACACATCGTTATAAAATATCTTGTTGAGGTGTTTTACTTTTTGCTATAGAATAGCGGCATGACTAAGTGAAGCGGTTTGGTAAAGCGGGAGGATGTCGTACAGTGACGAAAGAGTTAGGCAAAAAGCAAGAACGCGATACGGCGCAGATCTTTGACTTGATCTTGAAGCAGTTGATACGATTATCAAGCGCGGCGGTCATTCAATTCATCAACGGTCTGTTTGATACAAATCACCCGTTAGACAGCACTGTTGATTATCCCAACACGGAGACTGTTTCGCGGAAACTGCGCAAGCTCCAATCAGACACCATCATTATCATAGGCGGTGTATACGCTTATCATATTGAAGCCGAAATAGGGGACGACGAAAACATCGTCGTTCGGGTCTTTGAGTACGGCTTGGCTGAGGCCCTGCGTACAAAAACGCTATCGGAGGACGGGAGTAAAATATCGATAAAATTCCCAAGCGCAAAGATTATCTATTGGGAGACGACAAAGAAAACGCCGGACGAAGTAACGCTTTCTTTAGAGTTTTCCGACGGTGAACAATATAATTACAAAGTAAAGTCGTTCAAATTTCTTGAGCATGGTATAAAAGAGCTTGAGGAGCGTAAACTCGCTATTCTATTGCCGTTCTATGTGTTAAAATTACGAAAGCAAGCAGTGTCTGCTAAGACATCCAAGCGCCGCGCGGAATTAGCTGTAGAGATGAAAGAAATTGTGGACGAACTTGTGATGATGGCGGACCGCGCCGAGGCGTCCGGCTTAGTGAGCGAAGCTGACAAGCGTATAGTGCTGGAGCATATGGAGCGGTTGTACAGAGAACTGTTTGCTCAATACGCGGAGTTCAAGGAGGGGGATGTGATGTTGCAGGATAGAATTTTGACCTATTCGGAAGAAGCGGAACTAAAAGGCATTGAGAAAGGCATCAAGGAAGGCATCAAGGAAGGCATTGAGCAAGGTATTGAGAAAGGCATTGAGAAAGGCATTGAGCAAGGTATTGAGAAAGGCAGAGCCGAAGGTAAAGCTGAAGGTAAGGCTGAAGGCAGAGCTGAAGGCAAAGTCGAAAAGGCTTTTGATATGGCGCGAAAGTTGCTATCGCGCGGCATGACGTTGCTGGAAGTTGCCGAGATTGCTGAACTGCCAATAGATAAGCTCCAAACATTAGTTCCTCGATAGTAAACAAGACAGTAAACAAGACGGCTAAACAGCCTAAGGCATTGCAAAACAGCAAAAAGGGAAGCCGCGAACTCGCGGAACGC
The DNA here is from genome assembly GCA_026002715.1 of Synergistales bacterium. Taxonomy (GTDB): domain Bacteria; phylum Synergistota; class Synergistia; order Synergistales; family Aminobacteriaceae; genus BNVG01. The sequence goes on along the minus strand of BOCC01000065.1, from coordinate 2,500 downwards.
GAGAGGCTTCCCTTTTGTACGTTCTTGTTAAGCCTGAAATTTTTTATGAAACGGCCGTGTCTTCTATAGCCATGTTCATAAATATTTTTATCCCGACAGCGGCGTTTTTCTGATCCTTTGCAGTTATCCCCGGATGAGGCCGATGACGGTTTGCGGAAGCTGATTAGCCTGAGCGAGCATAGAGGTACCGGACTGCATAAGAATCTGTAGTCTCGTGAAGTTCAGCATCTCTTTGGACATATCCGCGTCTCTGATACGGCTTTCCGCGGCTGTCGTGTTTGTAGATGCGGTTGTCAGATTGGTTACGGTGTGTTCTAACCTGTTCTGGTACGCGCCAAGTAACGCGCGTTGTTTTGAGACTTTTGTAATAGCGGCGTCGAGTTTCGTGATGGCGCGGGCGGCTGTTTCGCGAGAGATAACCAATATACCGTCAAGCCCCAAAGCTGACGTGTTCATATTGCCCAAGCGTATCGTCAGGTCTTCCTGTTCGTTCGCCCCTATCTGCAGCACTGTTTCGTTGTTCGCTATGTGGACTATAGTCGTGTAGGGCTGTGACATTTGGGAGAAGTTGTAGCTTTTGGTATTCTCGTTCCATGATACGCTTATATTAGCCAATGGGTTAAACTTCACGTCTATATTGTCGGTTACGGCTCCGTATACCACGTTGCCGGATACCTGTTGAGGCGAGTTTATCATATTGCCTGTGTGGGCGTCGTAGACTGTTATGGTGAACTCGCTTTCTTTTGATTGTTGGATTGTGTTTAGGCCTAGGGTGTTCAATAAGTCCTCATCACCCGAAAAATACAGTTCGCCGCCCGCGCCGGGGATGGCGCTGCGGACGAGCATTGTGGCGCAGTAGTGTTTGTAGCCGATGATATCGCCTTTATCATCATAGACCGGCTCTTTTGTCGCTATGCTTTCGGACGTGTTGAGTGTTCCGTCTGATATTGTGCAGAAGTTACTCGCGTTATCCGTATAGACGCTTTGGCCGAGGCTGAAAGCTATCGCGTCGTTGATTTTCTTGGCGACGCTGTACATCGTGTCATCGGCGTAGAGGGTGACAGATGTGTTTTTGCCGTCGCCTTGATATACGGTGATAGTCTGGGGGTCTTGAACTGTGAAGACGCCGTTGGCGTTGTAGAATTCGGGCATTTCGGAGAGAGTCTTGGCCACCGTCTTCATTGGGGCTTTTAGTTTTACTACCCAGTAGTCAACACCACCGTGATTGCCGGATACGTCGCCGTCATTGGATTGTGAGAACCCGGCCACTATATAGCCGTCAGATGTTTGTTGAATAGATTGGGGCACCTCACCGCCAGTTCCGCCAAGCGACTTCTCCCAAGCCATACTGCCGTTCGCGTTCAGTTTGACTATCCAGTAGTCGGTAATCCCGTGATTTCCGGACACATCACCGTCGTTAGAAGTTGAGGATCCTGCAACTATATATCCCCCGTCAGACATTTGTTGGATAGACCAGGCTGAATCATTGCCAGTCCCGCCAAGCGACTTCTCCCAAGCTATACTTCCATCCGCATTCAGCTTGACTATCCAGTAGTCGTAGCCCACTCCCCCGTGATGTCCCGACACATCGCCATCATTGGAATCTGACCATCCTGCAACGATATATCCTCCGTCAGATGTTTGCTGGATAGAGTAGGCTATATCAAAATTGCTTCCGCCAAGCGACTTCTCCCAAGCTATGCTACCGTTCGCGTTCAACTTGACTATCCAGTAGTCACTACTCCCTTGATTTCCTGACACGTCGCCGTCATTGGATTCTGAGACTCCTGCAACGATATATCCCCCGTCAGATGTTTGCTGGATAGAGTTGGCGGCATCACCATAAATCCCGCCAAGCGACTTCTGCCAGTCTATGCTACCGTTCGCGTTCAGCTTGACTATCCAGTAGTCTTGGTCTCCATGATTTCCGGACACATCGTTGTCATTGGAATATGAATACCCAGCAACTATATATCCCCCGTCAGATGTTTGTTGGATAGACTGTGCATAATCATCGTTAGTTCCGCCAAGCGACTTCTGCCAGTCTATACTTCCATCAGCTTTCAGCTTGACGATCCAATAGTCGTCGTATCCATGATTTCCGGACACGTCGCCTTCATTAGAATCTGACCACCCGGCAACGATATATCCCCCGTCAGATGTTTGCTGGATAGAGTTGGCGGCATCATCATAAATCCCGCCAAGCGACCTCTGCCAGTCTATACTTCCGTCAACTTTCAGCTTGACTATCCAATAGTCGCTATTTCCATGATTTCCAGACACATCGCCGTCATTAGAATCTGACCACCCGGCAACGATATATCCCCCGTCATATGTTTGCCGCATAGACCAAGCCGCATCAAGGCCAGTTCCGCCAAGAGACCTCTGCCACTCAATGAAAGGCTCCGCGTCAAAATCCGGAACTTCTTTTAAGACCTCGTATATATTACTCTTCTGCACCTGAGCCGCGCCGGGTTTGGCTGTTATATTTATCTTATAG
>BOCC01000064.1 GCA_026002715.1 Synergistales bacterium | reverse complement strand
CTTTGATTTCCCAAGGTTCATGGATGTCTAACGCGGCTTCAAAGATACGATATTCTCGGCTGCTCGTTTTGTAAGGACTTCCCATTCTCTTTCTCCCCAATCTCTAAAAGCTGGGCTTCAGTATAAACTCTCCCCCTCTCTTTTTGTATACGCTTTTCTGTATATTTTCGTTCCCACAGTCAATGCGAAAGAACCTATTGCTTGTCTTTGCTTCGTTGTTGTTGAAAAGATATTGGACAGGTTCTTACGCGCTATCTCCTTAACCATCATCGGTTCGGGGTAAAAATTTCATTTTTTCTTTTTGCTTTCGACCATAATTTGTTCGATGTTGCCATCGTCAAAGGTAATGGCTTGGTTATTGCTAATCGGGCGCAGGTCTAATTTGTCTGAATACGCGGCCAATATCTTTTCAGCCGCTTTCTTAAAAGGAGCGTTCGCGCAATGCGGCACTATGTAAAAATCAACGACCGAAAGCGCCGAAAAATCACCGTTTAAGTCCGGAGCCGCGGCGGGGTCATCCATATACTTCACATACTCTATATTTTTTGAAACGACCATAGAACCGGCAGACGCGCCAATATACAATTTCCCCTTATTGATATGTTCTATGATTAGCTTGTCCGCGCCGGAGCGTTTCAGCTCTTGAAGCAAAAAGAACGTATTGCCGCCCTCAACAAAAATATAATCGGCGTCAGATATTCTGGATGCCATTTCGTCATATGGCGCGCTTGATACATCTAACTCATCAATAGCCAAGCCGAGTTTAGTCAGCGACTTTTTATCAGCATCGACATAAAAAACTACTTTTTCCGGTATGCTCGCCGTTGGTATAAAAACGACTTTTTTGCCCGAGCAAGCGTTATTCGTAAAAGCAGGAAACAAGCTCGCTACTCCAGAAAAATATGATGACAGAAAAAGTTTCATTTGCGGTATTCTCCTTATATAAATTATAAGAAATGGGTATCAGGTTGACTAAGGTTAAGGGTGATAGTTTTAATTATTCTACCAATTCATCAGTAGGATACTCTTTCATGCTCACATTATCTTCTGTGTTTCAATCTTAGTCAACTTGATACACATTATCTGTTATTCAATCCCACCTTAAATCGGTTGCGTCTCTGTTACTCTTGCCGATATTGCATTTCATGCAAAGAGTTTGAAGATTATCTTGATCGTTTGTCCCTCCGCGTGATCTGGGGATGATATGATCGACATGGAGTGTAACTCCGTCTTTAGCCGACCGCCCGCACGACACGCATGTCCATTTATCGCGCGCCAAGATGTTCCACCACAAGCCCGGCCTGATAAACGAGTAGTTGTCCATTTCTGGAAGTTCAATATTCCCATCCTCACTCACGTTCTCATTCGGGGAAATTTCATCGGATTCCTCATTCTGTTGTGCCCGCCTCCGTTGCGACCATTCTTTAAATTGATTCAGCATCTGGGGTAATCTATGAGGCTTACCCTCGGCCACCATAATAATAGATTCTTCAAGCGGGTAAAGAGCTACGAATGTTAAAATAAGCAGCCATAGGCCGCTTTCCGTATCAACTGGGAAATGACAGTCAGGAGAAATAAGATATACAAAATCGCGCTCCATACTTTCAAGAAATTGTTGAAATGTCATAAAGGGAGATTCTCCATAATACGAGATATGCAGAGCGTTAAATATCGAGATTAACAAATCCTCATTTTCTTTGAACAACTCTACGATAAGAAGTCTGGACTCGTCATCATCTTGGTAATCAGCAAAAGGCCACAAAGATACGTCCATTGGTTACTGTCCAGCGGGGCAGAAGTGCTGATTTTTCAAGGCTTTCTATAATGTAGTCTTTGATACAAAAAATTGCACATAAATTGCGAAGCCTTGATTTTATGACATTTTAGTACGTTCTTTCATAATTATTGTTGAAAAAACGAAAATCATACTTATGCCTCGAAACATTGATTTTACAGTGTTTTTTTGGCTTTATCGCCCCGCTGGACAGTAACGTCCATTGAATAGTTTATCGAATTTATTTCAAGTACTAGGCTTGACAGATGAAGATTATATGGTTTCCCATTTTTCCGTTTTATCTTGAGTTGTCTTTTAGAATCCCTTTTTCCTGACATTCCAATCCATGCCTCATTAAAATCCTCATTATTTTTAGCGGTTTTGCTATTGCTGGGTCGGTAGACGAAGGACATGGCTTCATAAGGATTGACGCCATAAATTTTTTGTACCAAATCTAAAGCGCAGCGAAGAACAATTTCCAACCGTGGAAAAAAATAATTTTGGACGGTTTCAAACTTTGTTTTGACGTCAGGGATACTGAATACTTGGAGGTCTCGCTTCTCAAAACAAACCTCGTCGATATTTGAGGGCTTGATATTGTTTCTGTCGTCTTTATTTTCCATTTGCGCCCGTCCCCTTTGCTTTTAGCGGCAATTACAGCGTCAGCGATAGTAAACACCGCCTTTCAAAAAAACATATAACTTAATTATACACAAATGTCCCTGATAAAGATAAAGGCGACCCCCAATACCCGGGCCGCCCTTATCAAAAGGCAGTTCTTTATATTGCGTTCGTTACGCTCCCTTACGCACTATCTCCTTAATCTTCATCAGCCTTGAGAGCGTCGAGCGTTCCTGCTCGTCGAGCTTCATGCTGATGTAGCGGATAGTCTCCGCGAGATTCGGGATCATGACGTACTCCAGGGCGTTGACGCGCCGCCTCGTGCGCTCTATCTCGCCGGCCATAAGGCGAATTGCTTTCTCTTTGGCGGCCAAGTCGAGCAGACGGACGGTCAGCTTGCTGAACTGCTCAAGCGCCACGTCAAGAAGCGGTGGTACGGAAGCGAAGCCGTAGTTCACGGGGTTGCCCTCTTGAACGACGTGGTACTCAGGCACGATGACGCTCATCACGTTTCGCCACGTGACAGAGAGCGAGCATTTAGCGCCGGGGAACATAAGGGCTTGCTCAAGCACTTCGGGCGTCGTCTGGGCGCGGGAGAGGACGAACGTGCCGAAGCACTCTTTGAGCTCTTTCTCCACCTCTTCGCGAAGCGCCTTGCCCTCGCGGGCGCGCTCCAAAAACGCCTTTATCAGCGCGTCCTGCTTGTCCTTGAGGAGCTTGTGGCCTCTTTTTGCGACGACATGGCGCTTTTTGAGGCGCGACAACTCCATGCGATTGGGGTTTACGTTTATGCGTGCCATTTCAGCACTCCCCCCGGCTAAGCCTTGTCCTTGGCTTCGAGCCTCGGCTTCAGGTACTTATCGATGTAAGCGTCGCGGACGCGCTTGAGCTCCTTGGTCGGGATCATGGTCAGAAGCTCCCAGCCAAGTTCGAGCGTGCTCTCTATCGTGCGGTTCTCGTACTCGCCCTGGCGGATATACTTATCCTCAAAGACGTCGGAGAAACGCGCAAAAGCCTTGTCTTCGTCCGTCAACGCGCCTTCGCCCAAGATTACGGCCAACTCCTTGGCCTCCTTGCCTCTCGCGTAGGCCGCGAAAAGCTGGTTCATGAGGTCGGCGTGGTCCTCGCGGGTCTTGCCCTTGCCGATACCCTTGTCTTTCAAGCGTGAAAGGGAGGGCAGTACGTCGACCGGCGGGTAGATGCCCTTGCGGTGCAACGCGCGGGAGAGGATTATCTGACCCTCCGTGATGTAGCCCGTGAGGTCGGGAATCGGGTGCGTCTTGTCGTCCTCGGGCATTGTGAGGATTGGAATCTGCGTTATGGAGCCGCTTTTGCCCTTGAGGCGTCCGGCGCGCTCGTACATCGTGGCGAGGTCTGTGTAGAGGTAGCCGGGGTAGCCTCGGCGTCCGGGGACTTCCTTACGGGCGGCGGAGATTTCGCGCAGAGCCTCGCAGTAGTTCGTGAGGTCGGTCAGTATGACGACGACGTGCATATCGCACTCGAAGGCTAAATACTCGGCGGCCGTGAGAGCGATACGGGGCGTGGTGATGCGCTCTATCGCCGGGTCGTCGGCTAAGTTGATATAAAGCACGGTACGCTGCAACGCGCCCGTTTTGCGGAAGTCTTCCATAAAGAATGAGGCTTCCTCAAACGTGATGCCCATTGCGGCGAATACGACCGCGAAGTCCTCGTGCCCGCTGATGACCGTGGCCTGACGCGCTATCTGCGCCGCCATGCGGTTGTGGGGAAGTCCGCTGGCCGAGAAAATGGGCAGCTTCTGTCCGCGAACCATCGGGTTAAGTCCGTCTATCGTCGAAATGCCCGTCTGAATGAACTCGGACGGGAAGTCGCGCGAATACGGGTTCATGGGCATACCGTTTATGTCGAGCGTCTTTTGAGGTATCAGCTGCGCTCCGCCGTCTATCGGCTCGCCGCGCCCGTTGAAGACACGGCCCAACATATCGCGCGCAACGGGCAGCGTCAGCACTTTGCCGAGGAAATGCGCTTTTGTGCCCTCGATGTCGATGCCGCTCGTACCCTCGAAGACCTGAACGAGGGCGCGGGTGGATTCTATTTCCAAAACGCGTCCGCGCCGTCTTTCGCCGCTCGTTAGCTCAATCTCGACAAGCTCGTCGTAGCGCACGCCAGACGTGTTTTCGACCATCATAAGAGGGCCGGAAAGGCCGGAGAGCGTCCTGTATTCTTTAGGCAACGTTTTCATTCTGCTCACCGCCTTCTGCTGAGACGTCGGGAACAATGGCGCTTATCTGCTCCTTGATGACGTTCTCCAACTTGTTTATGTCGTCAATCTGTTTTTCCTCGAGGTAGCGCATACGGGCTATCTGCTCGCGCACTTTGAGGTTGAAAAGGTCGTTCATCGGCGCGCCCTTTTTGAGGGCCTCCATGCCGGCGTGGTGGAACTTCACTATTGTTTTGAGCATACGGAACTGCTTGTCCATAGAGGCGTAGGTATCGACCTCGTGGAAAGCGTTCTGGTGCAAAAAGTCCTCCCTGAGCGACTTCGCTGTTTCGAGCACCATACGCTCTTCGCGGGAAAGCGCGTCGATACCGACCAAGCGCACAACCTCGCGAAGCTGATCTTCTTCTTCAAGAAGGCTCATGGCCTCTACGCGAAGTCCGCTCCACTCGTCGTCGAAGCGGGCGTCCCAATACTCGTCGAGGGTCTGAGTGTAGAGGGAGTAGCTCGAAAGCCAGTTTATCGCCGGGAAGTGGCGCTGGTAGGCGAGGTTGGCGTCGAGGCCCCAGAAGACCTTCGTGACGCGGAGGGTGTTCTGCGTGACGGGCTCGGACAAGTCGCCGCCGGGAGGTGAGACCGCCCCGATGACGCTGACTGAGCCTTCGCGCCCGTCCTTGCCCTTGACGATGCAACGGCCGGCGCGCTCGTAGAACGACGCGAGGCGTGTGCCGAGGTAGGCGGGATAGCCCTCTTCGCCGGGCATTTCCTCGAGGCGGCCGGACATCTCGCGCAGAGCCTCGGCCCAGCGGCTTGTGGAGTCGGCCATGAGAGCGACGGAGTAACCCATGTCGCGGTAATATTCGGCCAACGTGATGGCCGTGTATATAGACGCCTCACGGGCGGCGACAGGCATGTTGGAGGTGTTGGCTATGAGCGTCGTGCGCTTCATCAGAGGATGTCCGGTCTGCGGGTCGTCGAGCTCCGGGAACTCCAAAAGCACGTCGGTCATCTCGTTTCCGCGCTCGCCGCATCCGACGTAGACAACTATCTGCGCCTGCGCCCACTTGGCGAACTGGTGCTGAATGACGGTCTTGCCCGAGCCGAAGGGCCCCGGAACGCAGGCTGTGCCGCCAAGGGCTATCGGGAAGAACGCGTCGACTATGCGCTGACCCGTGGACATCGGGACGTTGGGCGGAAGGCGCTTGGCCACCGGGCGGGGCTTACGCACCGGCCAGCGCTGAAGCATCTTGACCTCGTGCTTTGTGCCGTTGTCGTCGATGGTCGCGATAACTTCCTCGACGGTATGCTCCCCGCCGCCGATACTCTTTACCGTCCCCTTGACTCCTATCGGAACCAAGATTCTATGCTCGACGACGACGGTCTCCTGAACGATACCCAAAACGTCGCCCTCTTCGACCACGTCGCCGGCTTTGACGCGCGCGTCGAACTTCCATTTTTTGCTGCGGTTGATGGAAGGAACGTTGATTCCGCGCGATATGAAATGGCTCTTGGCCGCCTGCTCGATGAGCTCCAAGGGGCGCTGAATGCCGTCGTAGAACTGCTCGATGATTCCGGGCCCAAGCTCAACGGAAAGAGGCTCGCCCAGACAAACGACGGGCTCTCCCGGCATAAGGCCGCTTGTCTCCTCGTAGGCCTGAATCGACGCCGTGTCGTCCTTGAGTTCGACAATCTCCCCGACAAGGCCGATGTCGCCGATATGCACAACGTCATACATGCTCGATCCCAGCATTCCCTTAGCGACAATCAAGGGGCCGGAGATACGCTCTATGACGCCTCTGATTTTATTTTCTTCATTGGGCATAATTATCTTCCCTCACTATCTCTCTGCAAAAATATCCATGCCGACGGCTTTTTCGACGCTGTTTCGGATGGATGCAAGGCCAGCGCCCGTACTTCCCATTATGCCGGGCAACGGCAGAACGCTTGTTGAATAAGCGTCAATGACGTGTTCGACCTCCTTGGTGAAGTCGACGAACAAATCCTCCTGAATAAAGACGACGGCGTAGTCCTCCCGCGCTAGTTTTTCAAGAATATGTCCAAACTCGCCGCGCTTTTCGGGCTTCAAGGCAAAAGGAGTTATCCCGACGGCCTGGAACGGCAACACCATCTCGTAGTCTCCGATGGCCGCCATAGGCATGGCTGTCTTTGCCGTTGCTTTGTTATCTGCCATGGCTCAACAACCTCCTTGCGAACTCGCGGTTCAGGCCGTTAGCCACGCACACGAGAGCTATACGTAAATTCTTCGCTTCCTCATCTTTTTGAAGAAGATAAAGCAGGATGTTTTCTGGGGCATTGCTCTTGTAGCGCGCGCTGTTCAAAACCTCTATAAGCGAGGCTGAAAGCGCCTTCGACACATCGCAAAGCACGGCCTGAGTGTCAGACCTGTCCTGAATGCTATCGAATATAGCTCCGAAGCTCGTATGGGAAAGCGACTTTCCCCAAGACTCAAGAGGCTCGTTCAGGAGACGCGACATGTCATCCGGGCTGAGTGTCCCACCCTTATGGAAATAGCTCAAGACGGCCGCCGGTTCAATATTAAGTCTTGCAAGACGAAGCGCGCTTCCAATGTTCTCGGCGTCGATTTTATGCTCTACCCAGCGGATAACCCCAGGGATTTTGAGTTCAGAAGCCACTTTCTTCAAGGCGGTGAACAGGCAGTCGTCGATAATAAGCTCAGCGTCGCGGGCGCTTTTAGTCTGCTCCCACACCGACCACGCGTGAGGAATGACGTCAGTCAGGCCATAAGGCAAAAAGCCGTACTCCTCGCCCTCAATGGCCAGCACCAAAGTCTCGGTGTCGATAGCGCCCATTGTGGAAAGAAGGTCGTGACGGCGCTCGCCGCCTTCCCTTGCTTTAAAAACACTTTTTAATATGACTTTTACGTTGTTGAAATCGTAGGGCATTCTGTAGATGTCGAGAAGTCTCTTGTCGGGCACGAATTGCTCTAAATCTTTGCAGGTCGCGAGTAATTCGGCGTCGATCACTTTATCGAACGAGAGCGCGCCGCTTGCTATCCACTGCCCGTAGACCGTCTCGCCGAGGGATTTAAACGCCTCTTCAAGCGTGACGCATTCAATTAGACGAGTAAAAAACGCGCCGTCCAAGAAACGATTTTCCATAGCCCTCAATCGAGCCACAGCGTACATATAACTCATAGCCGCACCTCCTTTTCAGAATATATACGCATAATATATATTCTAAAATCAGGAGAACAGCCGACTGACGACGTTCGACTCTATATCGGGGCGAATGTCCCCCACCAGCATATCCCAGGAGCAGTTGATGTCGATTTTCCCGTTGCGCAGAATGAAGCCGCCGCTTATCGGCTCTCTGCTATTCGAAAACGATATGCGCGACTGATGTCCGGCGTTATAGCTGTCAAGCCAAGCGCCGTCTATATAACGCTCGTTCTTGCCCACAAAGAGAACCTCATCCCCCGTCTCAACGGCGCGCTCAAGTAGCGAGTGGGCGAAGGAAAGATATTTATCCCGGGGCAAATCGACTAAAAGACGTAAGGCGCTCTCGAAAGACTCCCCGATGAGACGCTGTTTTACGCCCAAATCCAATTTGGCCGCGTCAAGGTTGGCCACGATCTCGCGCCTCTTTGCGATTTCAGGCTCCTCTTTGGCGAAACGCTGCCGGTATGAGTCGCGCAAGGCTTTCGCCTCGTCGTCGGCCTTCCTATGAACGTCCGCGACGCGGGCGTCACTCTCGGACTCTACCGCTTTTATCTGAGCCTGCGCCTCCGTGCTTATTTTTGCTTTAATATCGGCAAGCGACATGAGAGACACCCGCCCTAACCGAGCTGGACTCCCATAAGCATAAGAATGCTCGAAAGGAGCGCCAACACCGCGTAAGTCTCGACCATGGCCGGCAGGATTATGGCCTTGCCCATAGCCTCCGGCTTCTTCGCGATCATCTGAATGGAAGCAGCCGAGGTCTTGCCCTGCCAAATGGCCGAGTACCAGCCGACAAACGCGACCGGCATGCAGGAGGCCAGAATCTGCAAGCCCTGGTTCCAAGTCACGAGGACGGCCTCGCCGCCACCCAAAAGCCCGAGCTTATTCAATGCAAAGAACATAATAAGAAGGCCGTAAATGCCCTGCGTACCGGGAAGAGCCTGAAGGATAAGGCAGCTTCCGAACTTGTCGGGATCCTCTGTCATAACACCAGCGGCGCTCTCGCCCGCGATTCCTATACCCACAGCAGAGCCTATTCCCGCAAGAAGCGAGGCCAAGGCCGCACCAAACAAAGCAAGCGTAAGTCCCAGATATTCCATAACTTTAAGCACTCCTCTCAAGTCTCTAAATATTAAAAATATTTAAAAAAATTATTTAGCTATATCGACGTACTCAGACGAAAAACTAAGAGGCTTGAATGCCAAGCCGCCGCCCGTGTAGAATTTACCGAAGAACTCGACATATTGCAGACGAAGCGGGTGAACAAACGAGCCGAGGACGTTAATAATAAGACCAAACATGTGCCCGCCCACAATAACGGTTATGGCCACGAGCCAACCTATGGCCGGTATCCCTGACGCCATGCCGCCCAGCAGGTTGATTATCATGCCGATAACGGCGGAGCCGAAGCCAAGCGCCAAGAGTCTGCTGTAGCTCAGTATGTCGCCGAGGTAGGACGTCGCGCCGTAAAGCGCCAGAAGCCCTGATATGATTTTACCGAAAATGTTCTTCTTCTCGCGTCCGGCGTACCAGAAAACAAGAAGGGCGCCGACCACCGACATTACCTTGGACACTTCAAACAAAACCTCGGGCAAGGCTCCAGCCGCGCCCACGCCAAAGAGAAATAGTCCGACGATAAAGAGAAACCACGATATTTTGTCCCCTATGGCGTCAACGTAGTTTCCGTGGCGAAAGTGGTCATACGCGCCTATCAAAAGGCCGAACATGAGGTGCACGAGGCCGAAAACGAGCGAAAAGCCCAACACCAACATCGGGTCTTTCATGGGATCCATAATCATAATGGCGTTTTTGACTGCCCTAATCGGGGCCATAAAGAAAAACGCGTCGATGAAGTCGCCGAAGAAACTGCCGGTAAGCACGCCGTAGATGAGAGTGGCAACCGCGCCGTAGGCGAAAATCATGATAAAATCCTTCACCGTCTTGGGTATGCGCTTGTATTTGCGGAAAAGTATCCACATGGCCGCCATCATGACTATGGCATAACCGGCGTCGCCAAGGCATATACCGAAGAACGCGAAGAAGAACGGCGCCAAAAGCGGCGTCGGGTCCGTTTCGCCGTAAGGAGGGGGTGAATAAAGGCCGGTCAATATCTCAAAGGGCCTCACCACGTCGATGTTTTTCATCAGCGTCGGAGGGGTTTCGCCCTCTATCGGCGCCCTATCGAAAAGCGCTATATCGGGGCTGACGGCCTCAATTTTCTTCTTGAACTCCGGCAAACTTTCCGTCGGAATCCAGAAGCGCGTGATGAGCGTGCTTTCGGTTGTGTCACTCGACAACATCGCGCGCGCGCGCTCCGTCATATTGTTCCAATAGTCGGAGAGCTTCTGCGCGACAGGTATTGTCTCATACGCAATCTTTTTGAGGCTTTCTAAAATCTCGGCCTCTTTTTTGTCACATTTGGCAATTTCGGCGTCAAGTATTTTCAGCTCGTCCGCGACCATGCCCGTTATGTGCGCCGGAACCTCGATAAGGGACATTCCGGCATGAACCGCCATATCCAAAACCTGCTGCTCAACAACGGGCGAGTACATGAAGACGCACCATACCGTTTTAGTTTTGGACGCCTTGGCGTCGTCGTCGCCCTTACAGACGAACAACTCGGTTTCCTTGGCCAAGGGCTTCATATCTGTGTTGAGAGAATCTAATTGATCCTGCCTCAGAGTCCCCACGACGCCCTTGAGAGCGCGCGTCCCGTCTCCCACAACTGAGAGTGAATAGGGAAAGTCCTTCAGCCTAATAAGAAGGTCTTTGTTGACTTTGTGCTGCGATGAAGCGACGCGCGTTTCCCCAAGCGCCGTCTCCATATCCTTGACACGCGCGGAAATTTTTCCTAAATCCGTCGCCGCCGCTGTTCGCGCCATATCCGCCATAGACAAAATCGGTCTCTCGCCGAGCATTCGGTCAAGAGACGACACAGGGTCTGTGTAAAACGACCCAAGGGCGCGGAAAAGATAGCGAATGTGAGTCACTTGCTCGTCGCACAGGGCTAACTTTTCACCCCAGTCAGCCACCCGAACGCTCGCCGCGTCGGGAGCGGACGCGCTCACGACCTGACAAACTCCACTCTCCTGCAAGACCTTAGCCACTTCGTCACGAACGGATTTGTGATAGTAAAGCTCCGCTTTCCTGAGCTCAGCCACGCCCATATCTCGCCATCACCTCTTCCGTTATCCAAGCCGCCGTTTTCGCGACTTTGTCCTTGTGCTGCGCGTAGAACGTTTTTCCGGCCGCTTCGCGCCCGGCAACTATCTCGCGGGCTTTTTCCTCGGCCTTCTTCTCCGCCGCCGAGATATTTTCCCTGAACTGCTTCGCCGCTCCCTGCTTTGCTTCCTTCACCAAGTTCTCAGCATCCGTAACAGCGCCGTTCAGCCGTTTCGCCGCCGCGCCTCTCGCGTCGCGTAAACCAGCTGCCGCCTTATCTTCTGCCGCCTTGATTTCATCAACAAGATTCGCCGCCATCTTCGCACCCCCCCTCAAACGTAAAACGATTATAAAATACGATATACCGCAAATAATTCAGAATACTTTTGCAGTATACAGCTTTTTGGCAATGAAAACAACAGTTCGCGTTGATTCGGAAAAAATAAACGCGTTACCCCTCAACCGCAAACCTAAATTCCACCCCTGTGGCGCGAAGGGTGGAATTTAACCTTACAGGAACTGGCCGCGCCGTTTGTTGAAGATGTCCTGCTCATTCAGGTCTGTGTCGCATCTTCTTCTGTTTATGTATAGTATAATACAGTTATATTGAGCTATGACGGCATCATGGAGGGCGGCAAAGAGGCGTTTGACAAGAGAAAGGAGATATACAAGTTATGGAAATAGAAGAATTAGGAAGGATACTTACGGCTGGTGTGACTTCTCGCGAAGAACTGCAACGATTATTTCAATCATCCGGCCTGATTCATGCCGACGAAGCGTTGATTCCGAATATGTCTATCTCCGATTTGGACATGAACTATTTTTCGGCGTTTTTTGAAAAGCGTTATGGCGAATCTTTGGATGATCAATTGTTACCGTTGCCTCAAGTTATCAATAACCTGAATATCGGGAACAATGGCTTGTTGAATCTGAGCGGGGCGCTATTGTTTGCAACTAATCCCAGCGTCAAGTTACCGGTTTTTATAGTCAAGGCGGGCGCGTTTTACGATCTTACGCTTGCCACTACAGAATACCGCGACAGTCGCGATATTGCCGGAAAACTTGCGGAGATTTTCCGACAAACAGTAAACTTCGTTCTTTCGAATATACATCATCGCCAAGGCGGTCAAAATGTAAACAGTTTGGGGATTCCCGAGATACCTGCAGTGACAATAGAAGAATTGGTAGCCAACGCGCTGATTCACCGTGACTACTATATTTCTTCTCCTGTCCGAGTATTCGTATTTCCTGACAGGGTAGAAATCATCAGCCCCGGGCATTTGCCGAATAATCTGACGGTTGAAAATATCAAAGCGGGCAATTCAAATACGCGCAATCCGGTTCTGGCATCCTTTGCGAATCATCTGTTGCCATATCGCGGCTATGGTTCCGGCATTATCCGCGCATTGGCCGCGTATCCGCATGTTATATTTGAAGATGATCATGACGGAAATAAGTTCAAAGTCACGATATATCGTATGCAGGAGACAACAATATGAAGACTCTCGAATTTGAAACAGTGTGCCAAAACGGTTTTATTGCTGTTCCTGAAGAATTCCGCGAGGGTCTGCGAGGCACGGTTAAAAGTCACCGTTCTTCAACCTTAAACCGAAACAGGTTTTGACAGCCGTCAATGAGATATTGGAAAACGTGAGCGTTGTTCCGATTGATATTACTATCGTTACTGAGGCTTTGCGGATTTGCGATCGCTGATGTATATTATTTGCCTGATGATTCTCCGTTAAACGACGAAATCCTCAAAACAGGGGTGACGATTTATGAGAGAGTGTAAAGAATGAATCGCTATTCCTCCAGAACACATAAATTGAGCGATTAATTCTTAACGCTAAACTCAATCACATTTGACTGGATACGGAGGTGAATTAACTTATGCGGAATGTGAGAAAAGAATCAAACAGAGTTGAATACAAATCCAAGCTCACCGATAAATTGGAACGGACTGTAGTTGCTTTCCTGAACTATACGGGAGGAGGCGAACTGCTCATCGGCGTTGACGACGACGGGAACACTATCGGCTTACCCGATGTTGACGGCGACCAATTGAAGATTGTCGATCGATTGAAAAACAACATTCGCCCGACCGTATTAGGATTGTTTGATGTTGTCCCGGAGCATTTAGACGGGAAAGACATCATCCGCGTCGTTGTTTCCAGCG
>BOCC01000063.1 GCA_026002715.1 Synergistales bacterium | reverse complement strand
TACTCACCGGACTTGAATCCCATTGAGAAGCTTTGGGCGAATATGAAAAGGGCGTTGAAAGATTTGGTTCGGAATTTCAGAACATTGGTCGATGCTATTTATGCATACTTAAGTTAATTGACTATACTATTCTATTTTCCCGCTCAGTGTAACTACGTTGCGTCGATTGAGTTGAGCCATTATTAAGAAAAACAGTTGCCAATATTGATATTGTGCAATTTAGCACACTAAAACCCTTACAAAAAATAGGGTAATTTTGATTGTGTCAAAATTCATCCTGTTTTTAAGCCACAGAGACTTCACTGTTTCACCGTTTAGGACGGGGGAAGTGGCTTTCCTCCTTTCTTGTTTTCGACCTGTATTTTATGGCACAAACACTGTGTTTCATGTATTCCTATTCCTCTCCGCTGTCATGGCAGTTGTCATCGCGCCGGACGCTACCCGATGTTTTGGCCCGCTATTCGGAGGGGCGGGGACTTTTTCTGCTCGCCCCTGTTGCGTTCGATTGTCAATGTACTTTGTAGCTTGTATATTATTATATTAAAATCTTTTTCTTTGTCAATAGAAAAGCGTGAGATTTGTAAATTTTTTGTTGCTTTTGTGAGGCTTATTTGAGCTTTTTGAGCCTTACTTGAATTATTGTTGAGATATGATGAGCTATTATTGAGCTTTCTGAGCTTTATTGATAAATTGCAATAGTGTAAAAAGGTAATACCTCATTTTAAAATATTATAACATATTTATAAAAATAAGGTAATACCAAATTATTAAAACTAAAAGAATATAGAAACTATGCTTCTATGACCTCGTTTGTTTTGTATCGGAATGGTGTGTTCAAAAAAAGAGCATGTACAGAATAAGCTCATGATAAGTCGTCCCCCTTGGCGCGGTAGTCTGTGTAGTGACGCTTAAGAATAGGGGTGTACTCCTTGATGACTTTTGCTTTTATCGCAGTGTCTCCCTTGTAGATTTTTATTCGTTCGTCACGTAGGCGCTGGTAGTCTGATTCCATTTCTTCCGCTTTGGTAAAATCTCCTGCCGACCTTGCCTCGCGAATTTTTGTTGCCATCATGCTGATCATAGAGGCTATTATGTCGATGGCGAGTTCGTCGCGGGTGAAGTCTTCGTCTCGGATATAGTCGAGGTTTTGGGGTGTGATCATTTTTTGTTACGTCCTTCCTTTCTTCTGGAGGAGATCTGTATTACAAATTATTGAGTATGTATTGAGTCTTTCTCTTGATTTCGACCAAGGATTTGCAAGATAGCATTAGTGTTGTCATAAGATATAGATACATAACGGTTTTCTCTGGGTAAATCAGTCAAAGCGATAAAGTCGTCGTTGGAGATTTTTGATATTTTGTGAATTGTGCCTCTGTTCGGGCCTGTTTTTTGAATAAGATGTTCTTTTGTTATGCGCAGAACGGCACCTTCGTAAGTTGTATTCCATTGAGCATGAGAGACTGTAGCTGTAGGACCGATGATGGCTTTAGCTAATTTAATTGGATCATCGGTTGTTTTGGGTTGTTCACTCGTTGTGATAGATGTTCCATGCATACTTTCTTGTACGTCTGTTGTTATTTTTTGATGTTCTTGAATCATTTGATCTATCATGGAAACAAATTTTTTTGCACACTCAAATGAATCAAGAGCTTCTTTTTTTGAGAAGTGGATTTTTGTTTCATAATCACCTTTGTTTCTCATACGTTCTAAGTCTCCTAAAATAATTGCTGAACTTTTGGAAATTATTCCTGTATGCACAAAATTATCATAAAAAACAGAAATTACACCTCTATGACTTTTTTTGTTTTGTGTTGGGATAGCATGTTCAATGAATAAGGCGTGCGTAGCATGGAAAGTTGCATAATAAGAATGGCTTATAGACTCATTTGGATGACTGTCTACAATATCTTGCGCGGCGGAAATTTTTTCAAGAGATTTTTCTAAACGTTCCTTAACAAGAATTTTTCTTTCGTTATCCTTCAACATCGTATAATACAACTCCTTCTTCAGCTATTGATGTAAAAATAGGAATAAAATCATATCCATTCGGATATTCTTTTTTTGGATATCGTTCTTCCAATTCTTCAAGTGTTTCTATAAAAGGCGCTGTATATGTGTAGCAACGACATATATCAGCGTCTGTTTCGTATGCAATTGTTGATATACGCGTACCTAATTCTCCATGGGAATTCCCCTTGCGAAGCAATACAAAGACATCGGTGTCGGATTCCTCGTCATAATCGCCGCGAGCCATTGAACCGAAGAGGACGACTTTAAGCAAGTTCTCTCCTTCGGATTTCTTGAGACGTTTTACGAATTCCCTTAGCACTTTCTTGACTACTTCTTCTGTTGGAACATCGTCAAGTTCATCCCATGTTTCCTTGCGGGGGACGGTG
Organism: Synergistales bacterium; assembly: GCA_026002715.1. Lineage (GTDB taxonomy): Bacteria > Synergistota > Synergistia > Synergistales > Aminobacteriaceae > BNVG01. Next base: position 10,844 of record BOCC01000063.1, on the reverse strand, counting down.
ATGTCGAACATGCCGATTGCCTCCTTTGCTAAGTTGTTTTTTCGAATCGTTTGATTTTTTTATTGTTGACTTCTATAAATCCTTCCCACATTGAAACGGGGCGCACCCATAGGCTATAGTCACCATAGAGCGCTCTATATACCATCATGTCTTCTGATGTTTCGCTTGTGAATTATATCATGGAGAAAATAGAGGAAGAGGGAGATTTGACATCTCCCTCTCGATAATTTTTGCTTTTTCTCTGCGATGGCGCTTGTTGGATATACGACGGATTTTTTCACGAGTTTGCCGTGTGGACGCGGTGTAGAACCAAGAGTCGTTTTTGGTTTGGGGTTTCATCCTGTTTTTAAGCTACGGAGACCCGCCGTTCAGGACGGAGAGGAAGTAGCTTTCCTCCTTTCTTGTTTTCGACCTGTATTTTATGGCACAAACACTGTGTTTCATGTATTCCTATTCCTCTCCGCTGTCATGGCAGTTGTCATCGCGTCAGGCGCTACCCGATGTTTTGGGCCCGCTATTCGGAGGGGTGAGGACTTTTTCTGCTCGCCCCTGTTGCGTTCGATTGTCAATGTACTTTGTAGCTCATATATATTATTATATTAAAATCTTTTTCTTTGTCAATAGAAAAGCGTGAGATTTGTGATTTTTTTGTTATTTTTGTGAGGCTTATTTGAGCTTTTTGAGCCTTACTTGAATTATTGTTGAGATATAATGAGCCATCACTGAGCTTTCTGAGCTTTATCGATAAATTGTAATAGTGTAAAAAAGGTAGTACCGTATTTTAAAATATTGTAACATATTTACAAAAATAAGGTAATACCAAAATAGAAAGCTCTATAACCGCGGTATTGACCACATCAATGAATATGTAACAATTTTCGTTTTTGGCTACATAGCGGCTAAAGACGTTGTTTTTTCGGTTGCCGAGGTATAGTGGTATGCGTCGATCAAGGCTTTCGCTTCGGGCCATGTAAGGGTTTTGGGGTTTGGGTGCAGGGCTTCCTGAACGATAGTGCGGTGCTGAAAATCCGTCAGGGGCGAGGTCTGAATCAGAAAACTCGCCTCTCCCTTAGTGAGATTATCGGGCAATAACGCAACTTTTCTTATCCCCCTTATGAGGTTTTTCTGCGACTCAGAGGCCGGCGCTGCGTTTCTGCGGTAGTGTTCTGGAATGTCTTTTTTGGGCATACCGAAAAGAGCGGTTTCAAGGACATGGTTATACGGCGTGAGTTCTTCTTCGGTTGCTTGCGCCTTTTTTGCCGATTGCTCTTCTCTTAAGGCTTTTGCCCTTGCAGCTTCCGCTACTTTTTCGGCCCATCCCGAGTCTTCTTCTTTTGTATACGCGGACTGCGTTATCTGTGTCATTTTCGCCGCCTCCGTTTCTTTCATGATGTCGATCAATGCTTTCGCTTCAGGCCATGTCAGAGTATCGGGTTCGGGATGTAAATTGTTACGAACAATGGTTTCGCGCTGATGTTTTGTCAACGGCAAATTTTGAATCATGAAACGCGCTTCTCCCATAGTGAGATCGTCAGGCAATACTATGCCGCTTCGCAGATTTTTAATGAGGTTTTTCTGCGGCTCGGAGGCCAGGTTGGTGTTTCTGCGATAGTTTTCCGGAATTCTTTCTCTGAGCGTTCCAAAAAGATTGACTTCAAAGGAATGACTGCGCAGAGTGGCTTCCTCCACTGCCCTCTCAGCCGCCGCTTTGATCTTTTCCGCTTCCTCCGCAGCTTTTGCCTCTATTAACCTTATCTCTTTTTCTTCTGTTTTCCGATCAATGGCTTCTATCAACGACTCGTTGTTTTTTGGTTTAACTTCGGTCAACGTGGCAATGTTTTCGAGGCTGTGTCTTCTGCTTACGTCAACAAAATCCAAAAGCAAGCATTCTGTTTTGCCGGGGGAAAGCCTTAGTCCTCTGCCCACACACTGGACATAGAGGCCATGAGATTTTGTCGGCCTTGCCATCATCAGGACTTTAATTTCGGGATCGTCGAAACCCTCGATCAAAAGATTGCAGTTAGACAAAACCTTTGTTTCGCCGGATTTGAAACGATCTAAAACGGCGTGACGGTTTTCTTCGCCCATGTTTCCCCAAACGGCCTCACAATTTATACCATGATCGTTAAACGTGGCCGCAATATGGTGGGAGTGATCAACGTTTACACCAAAAACCACACCTTTTTTGCCGTTCGCGTGCGTTTCGTAAGCCCGCACAATGAGTTCGTTTCGATAAGGAATATCAACAGCGAGCTGTAATTCTTTTACTTTAAAATCTCCTGACTGAGTTTTGACTTTTGAAATATTTACGTCAGTTCCAACAGATATCGCCCGAATGTCGGAGAGATAGCCGCTTTTAATCATTTCAAGAATAGTTTTTTCGTAAACAATTTTTTGAAAAATCCCATCTATATCGGTAAGTCTTTTGCCGTCCGCGCGGGTGGCCGTGGCTGTAAAACCTACTAAAAGTTTTGGTTTTTTCGATAGACCGCTGAATCCCAGGTCTTTAAAAATTGTGGCGTAAGTCTTGGCTGCTGAATGATGCGCTTCATCACAGATACATATATCGAAATCCATAGCCTTGAGTACGGGCAAACGCCTGTTCTTTATCGCTGATTGGACAGATGCTATGCAAATATCGCTTTTCAATCCATCGTCATTATCGCCTCTTAGAATACCCGCATTAGCCTCGGGGAAAATTTTATAGATTTTTTCTTTCGCTTGTGATAAAAGCTCATCGCGATGCGCCAGAACCAATACTTTTGCTTTTGGTGTGTTTTTTATCAGCGACGCAAAAATGACCGTTTTCCCGCTTCCGGTCGGAAGGCTGACGAGCTGGCGCACAATTCCGTTATTTGCGTTCGAGCAAATGGCCTGTATGCACTCGTTTTGATAGTCCCTGAGTTTCATGAAATCATCTCCTGTCTTACGGGTCTGAGGACGCGCTTTCCTCGGGTTTTCTTCTTCGGACTTCCAAGCCGTATTGAAATCTGGTTATAATAAATTCCGTGTTTCGCAAGATTTTCAGATACTTGCAAACGGTTTTGAAATTTATATTGATTTCTCTGGCCATCTCGTGTATTTTAATTTCGGCGTGGTCGGTGCCGTCAAGGACACCTCGAAGATAATCTCTTACCATGTCAAATTGCACAGTGCGATATTTAGTATGTTGAGTGGCATTTCGTGCGGATAAAGAAGCCAAAGATGATGGGTAAGACGGGCGCTTTCTGACAGATTCTATAATTTTTTTCGCAATTTCAGAAATCTGGCTTTCGGCATCGCCGTCCCGTATAGTTTCCAAATGGCATAAAACAGTTTTGTAGGCTATATGGAGTTCTTTGCTTATATTTGGTATTTTAATTTCGGCGTGGTCGGTGCCGTCAAGGACACCTCGAAGATAATCTCTTACCATGTCAAATTGCACAGTGCGATAACGAGTTTTTTGAAGAATGCCCCTTTTGTTCGGTTTTTTGTCGGTAATGCTATCGACGGCGGGCGGGGAAGTTTCTATGGCTTGGACTTTGGGCGCAGGTTCAGCGACGGCATGATTAGGATGCTGCGATGCTGTGTTTGTATCAGTTTCGGCAAGCGCATTTTCGACAACAATGTTCTGGCCAATTACATCTATGCCTAAATCTTTTATGCTAGGGCCGACGAAATTTATTTCTCTTTTAGCCATAATTCTTAGCTATCCCTTCAGCAATTTGTTTAAAATGTCAGTGATTTTTTCGATTGTGGGATCAGTAAAACCGGCATACCAGTCAAGACCAACGTCAATGTTATAGGCAAGGCGTTTATATTTCGGAATTTTACCAAAAAACTTAAAACCTTTTTCAGACAGAAATTCTTCGGATTGTTTTTGAATGCTCGATGCGTCCCACTCATTGACGACAAGGCGCAAGTCATTTTTCCCCCGAATCTCGGTAATGCGCATGACGCCCTGTACGGAGTGTTTACCGAGAATAATAGGAACAATTAAGATGTCCGCGTTCTTGATGACTTGTATTACTTCTTTGTTGAGACTTGGGGGCGTATCAACGATACACAAAGGAGCGTTTTCAACAGGAACAAGCGTTGTTACAGGTATACTTGATTCGGCCATATTTTCTTTGAAATTCTGTTGGGTATGGTCGAGGTCACAGCAAAGAATATTGCCCTCGTTTTCAGGGTTAGAAGCAAGATATCTGGACAAAAGGGTTGCTGTCAAGGTTTTACCCTGCCCGCCCTTGTTGTTTGCCACAACAATCAGCATCACGTAATCACTCCTTACAATAATGGCAATACCGTTTTTTAATTGAAATGTTTAAAAATGGTAATACCTGATTTATGGAAATTATATCATATTTATTGAAATAGGGTAATACCGAATCGTTAAACTTCCGCCGCTCCCAATCATTGCTAAAATCAGCATAGTGAATATATGGCGTTGTCTTTAATTCAGCCATATCATTCATCCCTCAACAGTAATTGGAACTTGCTAATGTTATCCAGCGACATTGCGGTCAATTACTATTGTGTCAATTTCGTCAAGTATACCCTCGTCACCCATAAGATGGAAGGGTTCGTAGCCAATCTCAAGCATGTGCAAAATATCATACTTGTAGTCAAGTCGCAAAAACTGCTCTGTTGTGAGATTGTGCCGACGTTTGTATTCGTTGACAATACGCACCTGCAAATATAATTCATTATTTATTGAAGTCACAAGTCACACCTCTAACCATTTGTCCCAGTCACCCAAACGCTCCGCTTTAAGCATGTCAATAACATATATAGGGCTTTCAAGACAAAGATATGACATAGGATCGCACAGCAAATCGTAAGTTTTTGTTGCCATAAATTCGCGTAAGCAGTCTGTTGCTGACTTGCCCTCGTTTATAGAAAGAGCGTCAACAAGTTTTGTTATATGTAAATCAATTAGTCCTCTACTTGTCTTTTCGTTGAATGTCACCATAATATCTGCCTCCTGCCTTGAAATACAAGTGTGTCAGTCGCCTTTTGTGAACCAAAAAATATTTGAGGCGGCAGCCGTTCGGGTAATATTAGCCGCAAAAATGTGTCTATTGCTTCTTCGCTGTCTATATCACCATACGCGCCTAACATATAGAGGCCAATTGTGGCGTTTGTGTCATCGTTGGCGGTGGGCCCGATTATTATGTCATAGTCATGTAGTTTTGCTCTACTTGCGCGATTTTTTGTTACAAACTTAACCCATTCATGATCAGCGGTTTTAAAATCTCTGACGCTTAACGCTTCTAAATTTATCATGTCAAACTCATACGTGTATAGCCAAGCTGTAACTGTCAGTCGTCTACCGAGCTTTACAAGCCGGGTTTCCTCAATGAGTTTGTTGCGTTTTGCTAAACTTACAGCGTGTTGTTCGACGCGCGAAGTATAAAATCCACGACCGAAATCTTTGTTTGGCTTACCACGATTTATATCAATTGTATTAAAATCATAGATTGTACCGTGATACAATGTCATTTTGTTTAATATGCTCTGCCCGATTTGCATTTTATTAACCCCGAAGCAACGACCGGAACTCACTCAGGCTCTTCATATCGTACTCGTTACCTGTGAGTCCACCAATCAACGTGGAGAGCGATGATTTGGTTTCGACAATCTGTTTCGCGATGTCGGCGTATGTGACAGCATATTTGTCTGCTAATGCGCAGATCTGGGGAATCAAGTTGAAAATAATTTTGTCCGGGATATCACGAAGCGCTGTCATAAATCCTCCATATAATTTATAAAAAGGTAATACCAAACTTATGAAAATTATATCATATTTATTGAAATATGGTAATACCAGATTTGTGATTATTAACCCTCATTTCGCACATAGAATTTTCTGAGGATTATTATTTAGATTTGGAAGTTAGCTAACCATTCACCGTCACGCTCACCCACATCCTGAACCAAAAGGCCGGTATAGGCTGGACGACCTACTCGCATACGGGCCTTCCGACGCCTGTTTCGGTCATCAGCGTGGGACATGAACTCTTCAACGGATACTATGACAACACGGATATTTTCAAAAAAATCGTCGCGGCAGGTCAAGACGGAAAATATGTCAGGGGCGACGTACACTTGGAGCGTCAGGCTGACATTTTCGCGTCGGAGCTATTGTTGCCGGAGGCGTCGCTTCGCTCGGATTTGAGGAGCGGGGAGTTTTCCGTTGCTGAACTCGCCAAGCGGTATAAGGTTTCGGTACAGGCTCTTGAAATAAAGCTCAAGACGCTATCGTGCGCGTGACTTCTGCCTATATGGTAAAATGTTATAAACATTTTTGCTATTGGCGCACATTATCGAAGGGAGAGTCTTTTGCATGAAAAAACGATTTCAATCATCTTTTTTTGGCGGGGGTTCGTGCGCGTGTCGGATTGGTGAAGCCGCTATAAGTCATGTTAATTAACAGAGGCAATCCAGACCGGTGGAAAGAAGATATAATCCTGTCGGTCGATTTGTACAATTCGTGGTTCATGGAATTTGCACCGAAAGCCTTTCGCGAGACACGTATTTCTACGACAATTCAAGTTAAAAATGCGTTAAAAGCCACGAGCTATCTGACAGATATATCTCCGCTTCTACTAAAAAAGCACCCAGAGGTTTTGCCGATGCTCAGAATGTCAACTTGCCCACCGATTGCGAGAGATAGACTTGTTGGATTATCCGGCGTATCGAAGAATCTCGTTGAAAGCATGGAAGATTCAGTAACCCCAAGGGTGCCGCCGAGAATGACAGCGATACGTCTTGAAGAAGACTTGTCAAAAATAAGCAAAATCATTGTAAAAATGGCTGACCCCGATATTTTTGTTTGGCTTAATCGTGCTGAATCCGCACACGAACAAGAAGTCAGCAGGGCGGCGACAATTGTTGCCGATAGGTTATGCGGAGCTGTTTCTGACCCAATAATAAGGAACGCGCAGGAAAAAAGGCAACTTGCGGCAATTAGTGAATGGCTTGACACAAGGGGATACGCTCAGGTTGAGGGCGTTGCCAAATTTGATAACATGAAACCCGGCACATACTCATTTCGTACAAATGTGCCGGTTGTAATTACGAATGAAGGCGAACAGGCAAAAGTAAACATTCCTGTCGATGTTATTGTAATGCCGATGTCTGCAAAGCAAGGTGAAATCCCTTTGCTTATAGAAGCAAAATCGGCCGGTGATTTTACAAATGTCAATAAACGTCGCAAAGAGGAAGCTCAAAAGATGGCGCAGTTAAAAAATACTTATGGCGACTCTGTGCGTTTTGGATTGTTTTTGTGCGGTTATTTTGATTCCGGTTATCTCGGATACGAAGCTGCGGAAGGGATAGATTGGGTATGGGAACATCGAATAGACGACTTGCAACTATACAACCTGTAGAGATGACGCGAGAACCATTACGCCTTGCTATTCAAAATAAATTAGATTCAAAAAAATCTATTTCAGAGCGTAGGCGACTCGGTCAGTTTGCTACACCATCAGGGTTAGCGCGCGATATAGTGTCATTTGGGCTAACTCTACATAATGATGAATTGCTCTCGTTTCTTGACCCTGCTTTTGGGACAGGGGCTTTTTATTCGGCTCTTGTTGATAGCGCTGAATTGAATAATATTTCTTACGCTAAAGGCATAGAAATTGACCCATACTATGGCTTACCCGCCAAAAAAATCTGGGCCGACATGAAAATAGATTTAGAACTGCATGATTTTACTAAACTTGAGCCCGAATATAAATATAATTTTATTATTTGCAATCCTCCGTATGTGCGGCATCATCTGATGGATACGCAAGATAAAATACGAATCAAAGAAAAGACGTATCAAGCGTCCGGAATTAAATTATCCGGGCTTGCGGGCTTGTATTGTCACTTTCTTCTTCAATCCTATCAATGGATGGCGGATGATGGGATTGCCGGTTGGCTCGTTCCAAGTGAGTTTATGGATGTAAACTACGGAAAAGAAATCAAACAATTTTTGCTTAGTCATGTTGAATTATTGCGGATACACAGATTCGACCCCTCCGATGTTCAATTTGATGACGCTTTAGTTTCCTCAGCCGTCGTCTGGTTCAGAAAACATAAACCCATTGAAGAATCAAACGTTGAGTTTTCGTTTGGCGGAACAATGGAAAAACCTAAGATTGTCAAATTTATTGACAGACAGACGCTGAAACACGAATCGAAATGGACGAGGTTCCCGCAAATGTCAGTACGCACGGCAGAGACTATGGAAGTAAGGCTGTCAGATTATTTCACTGTTAAGAGAGGAGTAGCAACAGGCAATAACAATTTCTTTATTATGAACAGAGAAAAAATCGAGGCATTAGGCTTACCGTTTGAATTTTTTCGCCCTGTTTTGCCGAGCTCAAGATATGTTCACGAGATAGAAATTTTCGCTGATGATATTGGAAACCCTGTGTTGCCACAAGAGTTGTTTTTACTTGACTGTAGGCTTTCAGAGAATGAAGTTCAAGAAAAATATCCGATCTTGTGGAGTTATCTTGAAAGCGGCAAAGATAGTGTTTCCAAAGGTTATTTGTGCAAAGCAAGAAAATGTTGGTATTATCAGGAACATAGAGACGCGCCGCCTTACATTTGTACATATATGGGGCGCGATAATACTGTTACCGGAATGGCATTTCGTTTTATCCTTAACCACTCAAATGCCATAGTAACAAATTCGTATCTTGCCCTTTATCCGAAAAAGAACCTCTTGCAAAAAATTGTCGCGATGCCTGACTTAAAGCGGACTATCTGGAAAATGTTGAATGATATGAGCCCTGAACGCCTTAATGACGAAGGGCGTATCTATGGCGGCGGCTTGAGAAAAATTGAGCCTGCCGAATTACTGAATGTGCCTATTCCACAGATAGCCGAAATTCTCGCCTGAAAAGAAGCGCGAAGACAGGAAGACAGAAAGGGGCGCGTGATGAAATACTCGTGGTCAAATAGTCCAATACTGTGGAAAGATAGCCTCGCAATGGGTTTAGCTATCCTTGCCGGCATTGAAACATTCTTAGGCGTTTCAGGTATTTCGCTTGATTTTGTTTGGGGTGAGTATAATCGGATAATCAAATTACTGTTGGTATTCGCTCTATTTGCAATAATCGTTACCGTTATACTATACCCAAATGCTGAATAATTTGCCAGAATCCAAAGAGATAAGTTCTGCCGCCTAATTGACTGTCTGGTAAATCTGAAGGCAAATGAGTATAGTTTCAACCTCAGCTACTTCAATATTTTTGTGCATCAGTGTGTAGTTCGTATTTTACACTTTTTTTAAATTATGGTAATACCAAATTATTAAGTATTGTACCATATTTAACTAAAATATGGTATTACCATATTATTAAAGAATGTAATATAATTTAATAAAACAAGGTAATACCAAATTATGATCAACAAAATATACTATAAAAAGCGCTGCTGTTTATTCTTTTCTTTTTCCGACAAATTTTCTTGTGCTGACGATTTGCTCCATTCGCAATTCCCAAAACGTAGACTGAACATACTTCCACGGATTAAGAGTTTTGTCGAATATATTCTGCCATGACTCGTGTTTTACGCGCTCCTGTTTGTTTGAGGGGAGTCCGTCAAACCACTTATCGTCTTCCTCGATCGCGTCCAAGTCATCAAATCTGCTGAGATACCCATTATTTAATACAACATGCCATGTTTCCTCGTCGCTCAACAATACCTTATTATCCGGAATTTCAACTTCAAGAATATAATGTTCCCCAACATAATTATTGAATTCGGTTCTTCGCAAATCAGGCTTTACGTTTTTGCCGTCAAGCAAATACCAAGCCCATATGGGATATTTCACATCGACAAACGGTTTACCAACACGTTTTTTCATCTCGGAAACGAGCCAATCATAAGACCGTTTGAAGTTATCCTCACGCAACCAATCAGCTAATTTTTCATTGCAACGCAAAATGTTGTTTACGCATAAGTCTTCATACGCAGCTTTGTCTTGAATTGTCCACAGGCGCATTTTGTTTCCTCCTTTAATATTTCTCTTAAGATGATAATAATATTACAATCAATGTCAACAACTTAGAGCCTGTTAACTCACGAATAAACTAAGCGATTTACTCGGCTCATTTTTCGCCGGTTCACTGCTTATCGCACAGTTGGCTCCTGCGGAGGGTTATATACAAAATCTGAGATATAGATATGCGATAAAAGAGAAGCTACTACTCAACATTGCATATCTACATTGAAAATAATTTGCAAAAATAATCAGGTTGAGTTTTTATTATATTGCATAAGCATAAAAAAGTGGTAAAACCATTGCGGCTTATCCATGACAGCTTTTTACCGTTTTTATCTTTTTGTGCAATCTTCATATGCAGCTTTGTCTTGAATTGTCCACAGGCGCATTTTTGTCGTGGGGTGATAGATCTGGTTACAGGGCGATTGGGACGTACAGGCACAACCGATTTTTTGATTTCGGTAAAAATAATTTTCATACAACGTGCGTTGTTGTCTTTGCCGAGCCGGGTGAAGGTGCTGAATTACATATTTGGTATTACCTTATTTTTATAAATATGTTACAATATTTTAAAAATACGGTATTACCTTTTTTACACTATTGCAATTTATCGATAAAGCTCAGAAAGCTCAATAATAGCTCATCATATCTCAACAATAATTCAAGTAAGGCTCAAAAAGCTCAAACAAGCCTCACAAAAGCAACAAAAAATTTGCAAATCTAACGCGACAGGAACGAGCTATAGCGTATAAAGACGGCGGACACACATTCGAAGAACTCAATGAAGCCTTTGGAATAGACAGTGGGCGATATTATCACTGGAAAGAGCTGCTCGAAACAACAGGCTCACTTGAGGACA
>BOCC01000062.1 GCA_026002715.1 Synergistales bacterium | reverse complement strand
GTTTGCGGAGGGGATATTTTCTTTTTCGGAATAGCAGTTGAAGTCGTTCGAAAAACACAAGCTGACGGCGGCGGCAACGCCGAACGGGACAGTCGGCCGCGCTTCAACGTCGGCTGTCCTTTTTTAAAAAAGGAGAGGGTAATATGAAAAAATTTATGCGCGTTTCGTTTTTCGCGTTGGCGGCGGCCCTTTTTACCGCGGGCGTCGCCTTGGCCGGGCCCATGACGGCGGGGGAGAGTTTCAAGGCGTTTACGGTCGCGCTCGAAATTTTCGACGGCAGCCTGGCCGATAGGCTCGGTTCGATACCGGACGGCGCGATAGACGCCGACCACGCCATACCGATGGATCCAATTGCCAATCTCGAAGACGGCGCTTACTGGCCCGTGACGCACGTTGGGGAGAAGAACAAAAAACTCGACGGCGAAAAGAAAGAGTGGGGCCTGAAGGAAATCAAATACGACGAGAAAGGCGGCGATTTCAAAATTACCCTCACGGAAGAATACGGATGGAAATTCACGTATGAGGGAACTTACGACCCCGCCGCCGACGCCCTGTCGTGGCGTTTCGTTCAAACCAGGGACGACGGTGGGATACTTGCGGATATTTATTTCGACTGCCGCAAGACGGATTTCGGCTACGCCGCTCAATTGTACGACGCCAGGCTCGACGCCGTTCACAAACTGGCGATAAATGGCGCGAACGGTTCGGTGGGCTGGGACTATGACGAGGGCGCGAGCCGCGAACCTCTGCCCGCGAACGTCGGGCTCGACTACCCCAAAACCTGCCGCACATGGTACGCCGTATCGGGCAAAACACTCGGCTTCAAGCCGCTGGACGGCGAACCGCGCGAGTTCGAGGCGGCGAAAAAGTGAAGATCAGGTTATCGCTCCCGCGCGCGCTGATCGCGGCTTTGGCCGCTCCGGTTTTCGCGTTCGCCGCACAGCCAGCCCTGGTAGGCGACATTTCAGGCAAGCCGTTTTACATCGACTACGATTATCTCTTCAAAGACGCGCACGCGGCGTGAGAGGTCGCCACGCTCAAATCAGCTTCTCCTTTGGAGGTGCGCTTGAAAAAATGGTGAAACTCAAAAGAATGTCGTTTGAGTTTCCCCATTTTTCATTTCTATATCTCTCGAAGTGCTTGATATTGCTATGTTTTTAGTGTTTTCAAAGTTGAAAACAAAATTTTGCGTTTTATCACAGCCATCGGCTCGTAAACGCACTTGCATTAAGCCTTTCCGCAGTAGAAAATATATCTTCATAAAAAAATGGGGAAACTCAAAAAAGAATGTCGTTCTTGCCTTTTGTTGCTTGAAGTGGTATTATTTTGAAATTAGAGTTCGTTTTACGTTTTGAAAAACCATGCGTGGAGTTGGTTTTAGTGGTTTTTACTGATGTTTTTAATTTAGAAAAACTCTATAATCATCGTTCAGACGTTCAGACGTTCAGACGACTCTTGTAGTCCAAAATTTCAATTCTCTGATTCGCTTTCTTTTTGTCGAGTCCCTTTTCGTTGTCGGTTTACGCCGGCGCGGAGAGGGATTTTTTTGTGGGCTCTCTTGACTACTCTGCATGCAGTGCAGAGGTCTTTTGTGATTTTTGAGAGGGGTGTTTGTTAATTATGAACAAAGACAATTTGAAAACAAAAAAATTAGCCCATATTTGCAGAGAATTGATACAAGACGGCAATAAATTGTCTCGTCGCGATTTATCAATGGCAACCGGCATGTCTCTTGGAACAATAAATTATATTTTGCGTAAGGGCGAAGAAATTAATTATTTTCAGAGTAATGGCGAACATTTTAATGTAACACAAACCGGATTAAATTTTATGGAGCAATTCAAGGTAGACAACGCAATTATATTGGCGGCAGGCTTTGGCTTGCGATGCGTTCCTCTCACATACGAAACGCCAAAAGGTTTATTAACCGTTTATGGTAAACCAATGCTCGAAAGGCAGATAGAGCAGTTACTCGAAAAAAAAATTTCGGAGATAATCATCGTGGTGGGATACATGAAGGAAAAATTTGATTATCTCATTGATAAATATGGCGTAAAACTGCTTTATAATCCTGAATACTCAACAAAAAATAATTTGACAAGCCTATACTGTGCATTGCCATATCTGAAAGGTTCCTATATTCTTTGTGCGGACAATTGGATTGAAAAAAACATATTCAACGCATACGAAGCCGAAAGTTGGTTCTCCTGTCTGTATATGGAGGGAAATACTAATGAATGGTGCGTTGAACAGACAAAGAACGAACGTATTAAAAAGATCAGCATAGGTGGAGCAGATGCTTGGGCTATCGTAGGACCTGCTTATTTCTCAAGGATATTTTCGGAAAAATTTGCCGCTTTATTGAGAGAATATTATAGTATGCCGGGAACCGAGGACTATTATTGGGAGCATGTACTAAGAGAAAATATATCAAAACTCCCAATGTATATGAATAAGCAAACCGACAACGTGCATGAATTTGAAGATCTATCAGAATTGCGACGTTACGATGATTCTTACATCAATAACAGCAATAACGTAATTATGGAATCTATTGCCAGTTTTTTTTGTGTGCCCGAAGAGAAGATTAGTGATATATTTCCCATTAAAGAAGGTCTGACTAACAAGTCTTTTCATTTTTGTATTGGAGAGAATGGATTTGTCTATCGCTTTCCAGGTATAGGAACCGAGAAACTGATTAATCGTGCCAACGAAAAATATGTATACGATGCAATAAAACCAATGGGTATCTCAGATAATGTATTGTTTTTTGATGCGAATACCGGCGTCAAGATATCTGAGTATATTGAGAACGCTCGGAATGCTGACCCATTTAATGACGTCGAACTTCGTGTTTGTATGGAACAGATACGAAAGGTACATACTAACAGTGTTAAATCGGCACATTCTTATGACATTGCATCAATGATTGAGTATTATTATTCTTTAGCGGAGGAAATCAATGCCATTCGCTTTTCCGATGTCGGTGTAGTTAGGGATAATATGCGTCAGCTTTTAAAGTTACGCCAGATATTTAATATACCAGAGGTTCTGTGCCACGGAGACTTTGCGCATGTAAATGTACTCTTGTTACCGGACAATACGAGTCGGATAATAGACTGGGAGTTTAGCGGAATGTCAGATCCGATAATGGATGTATCTATGTTTGCAATATTCGCTCAATTTGATAGAGCGCGCATAGATTTATCGCTACATATGTATCTTGGGCGGGACGCCACAAAAGAGGAGTTTGCTAGATTGTATATGTATGTAGCGCTGAGCGGCTTCCTGTGGTGTATGTGGAGCGAGTATAAACAGAGGCTTGGTCAGGAATTTGGTGAATATCCAATGATCATGTATCGTTATATGAAAGATTATTATGATCTTTTGAAGAGGGGAAATTATATTACGATTGGTTGATATTTAAAAAGTATATTTGGAGATTACTGACTTTTTGCATTGTATTTTAGGGGATTACGAAAACATCTGTTAAGATGTGGTAATAGCAAACAGGAGGAATTTTAATTTGATTTCATATCGACGAGGCCGCAGAAAAACCACTATAGATATCATAAAACTTGTTCTACTTTTTCTTTTTTTAGTACCCGATACCGCTTTTGCCTACTTAGATCCAGGTTCCGGTAATATTCTCGTATATATTACGGTAAGTCTATTTGGCGCTTTCTTGTATTCCTTAAAAGGATTTTTCTGGGCTTTAGTGGGTAATAATTTAGGGAAAAAAGTTGTAGATATGGACTACAATAATATTGCAGTCTTTAGTGAAGGTAAGAATTACTGGAATACTTTTAGACCTATTTTGAATGCTCTTATAGCAATGAAACAACCTTTTAGCTATTTTTCTATGGATATCAATGATCCTGGATTGACGATTGAAGATGACTTGATGCAATCGCGATACATAGGTGAAGGTAGTGTTGCTTTCGCTAAGATGGGGATAGTTCGCTCAAAAATAATGATTTCAACAACCCCTAACATTGGAACTCCTGGATTCCCAATGCCAAGGCCGCCATACGTGGAACGTCTTATTCACGTATGTCATGCTGTGGACGATATAGGACTCTATGCTAAGGGTTCTCTGGATCACTATGATGCCGTGTTTCTTGTTGGGGATTTTATGGCGAGCGGAATTCGCTATATTGAGCACAGACGCGGGCTCAAAGAGAAGACTCTTATTCCTGCCGGGCTCCCATATCTGGACGACCTTGCATCTAGAGTTAAGCATCCCTTGCCCGTGACAGATGGCAAGACCATTTTAATCGCGCCAACATGGGGACCTAAGAGTTGTCTTCATAAATATGGGAGTGATTTTATCAAGAATTTGGCTGTTGCGGGTTTTAATATTATTCTTCGCCCACACCCACATTCATGGAAGGTAGAGGCGCCTATTCTTCAGCAAATGCGATACGAGTTGGCAAAGGTTAATAACGTAGAATGGGATCAGGAACCTGATGGCGCCATGGCAATGGAAAAAGCGGATTTGTTGATATCCGAAGCTTCAGGCATTCGAATGGATTTTGCGTTGCTCTACGAGCGACCAGTTATTACACTTAAAATAGAGTTGGCTAATCCTGAGAAGTATGAGATATCGGACATGGACGAAGCATGGATGGGCAAAGCAGAGCTTATAATAGGTTCTGTCGTTACTTCAGACAAAATTGATAACATAGCTCAGATAGTAGCTGATACGCTATCGCAACACAAAAAAAGAAGCCTATCCGCATTCAGGGAGGCAAACGTTTGCAATTTTGGTTCGTCAGGTGAATTTATTGCCGAATATCTTATAAACTTGGTTAATGGAAAGAGAGAGACAGTATGAGCGCCTTTTTATATATTTTCTGCGTATTGCCGTTTGAAACGGCGTTTGAATACATATATTCCACGATATGCTACCTTACCGGAAGTTATGGGCTGTCACTGGTATTAATGTCACTCTGCACAACGGTGATAATAACGCCTTTCATGCGCTGGTCGAGCGCTGTGCAAATGAGGGAGAAACATATTCAGGATGTACTCAAACCGCAACTTGAGCTGATAACCTTGGAGAGCAGCGGCGCAAAGAAACATCGGCGCGTCCAAAAACTGTATAGCCGCTACTCATATCACCCGATATACTCGATACGCTCTGCCTTGGGTGTCCTTATTCAGGTTCCGTTTTTGTTGGGCGCGTATTATATGCTGCAGAATTTCGATGGTATATCAGGACAGTCGTTTTTGTTCATCGCCGATTTAAGTCGTCCTGATGTTTCGTTATTCGGGCTGAATTTATTGCCAATTTTGATGACGGTGATCAATATGTACTCCGCTTGCATAACGCCGGGGTTCGGAGGCCGTGAAACTCTGCAGGCTTGGATTATCGCCCTGTTGTTTTTATTGATTTTGTACAGTGCCCCGTCGGCGCTCTTGATCTTTTGGACGTGCAATAATTTTTGGGGTTTGCTCGCGAATAAACGAATGTGCTATATTTTGGGTGACGAAAAAACACCTTTGGAAAGGTTCGGCGAGGCTCTGAAATTTTTTCCGAAATTACACCTTAATCCGAGTTTTTTTGGCATGGCCTATATGACGCTTTTTATGCTCACTCTTCAATCGGCGATAACATTTTATCTAAGCGAATACGACAGAAAAGCCGCAGTGTTGGCTCATGCGCTGAGTTTTCTTTTGCTTATTTGTTCCACACGATTGTTTTTACGTGAAAAACGCCGTGACCTTTATAGCTTTCTTATCCCTACAGTCATCTGGGGCTCCGTTCTAACCTTATATTTTCTGATGTCGAGCGCTTATGTGGAAATTCATCCTGCTGTTCTCAGATACTTTTACTCCGACATTCAGTTAATTGTCGAACATTTCTCTCATGAGCTTCTGCGCGAAAATATCTATCTCGCTCAGTTTGCTGGCGCGGTGGTGCTTTTGTTGTTTTGTAGGAAAACACGATACGAAAACGTGACGACAAAAGTATCGGCATCATGTTACCTGATGATATTTTTCGCCACAGCGCTTTCGGCATCGCTGCAAGCTGTTAATAACATAAGCTACCTGACGGTTTGGACGACATTGATTTATTATGGACTCTTCCTGTCGTTCGCCATGATTCTCTTGTTTGTTGTAGCGTTTTTGGGAAAGTCTTTGATTTCAAAGAATGACGCAGGAAAATTAACAGCGGTGTTTATGTTTGCTCTGCTGATGAACCCGACGTTTCAGATGTATTTTACAATGTACGGCGGCACGACAGTCGTATTCACCGTAATATTGACGCCCATTGTGTTTTTCGTCTCTTTGAAGAGGACGGAAAAATGGGTGACTGGCATTCTGGCCGCTTCCGTACTATTAATGACGTTGCATGGAATATTCAACCTTGCCTCGTCTGACTACAATTTTGAAGTGAAAACACAAAATGACGCTACGGCAGTTGCCGATGAGAAAGAAGCATTTGTGGAAATCAAGGAGAAAGACCGCGCGAGCGTATTTCTTTTAGTTTACGACTCCATCCCAGACCTCAAAACACTCGATGCTTTGAATGTAGATACGCGTCCACTCATGACCGTGTTGCGGAATAACGATTTTAAGATATATGACAGCACATACTCCATAGCAAATGCTTCGCTTGAAAGCATGTACAGAACCTTTCAAATCAGCGACTCCTCTAATTTTTCCATCGCTCAAAAACAGAGAATGTGTGCCGGAGATTCTACGGCACATCAAATTTTCTCCGCTAACGGTTATGGTTTAGCATCAATACAAGACGCTTACATGACCGGAGCGGAAATGTTTGTCGATGAATACTGGCCACCCTATGAAATAAGTTATGAGACAAACAGCGTTTTTACTCTGATACGCGGTATCTTTTCCGGCGAATTTCGCTTTGACGCCGGCGGTTTGGTTGAATTCGATTATCTTACTTATCATGATTTTTTACGAAATAAAATAGCCGTAAAAGAAGGCCCTTGGTTCACATCCATGCACGTATGGCTGCCGGGGCACTCGCAAAACTCGGGGAGATTACTCCCCAATGAAACAGAGTTGTTCGTAGAACGCTTGAATGTTGCTTTGCCGCGCATTGAAGAAGACATCGTAGCCATCCTGAAAAACAACGCGTCCGCTGTCATTATAATCATTGGAGATCACGGCCCTTACCTTACAGGGGATGGGACAACCCTCAATGGTTATGCTCCGGAAGAAATTTCAGAACTGATGATCAGGGATCGCTTCGGCACGCTTGTGGCTATTCGCTGGCCGGACTCAGAGCGCGCCGCTAAGTACGATAAAGATCTCATCGTCAATCAGGATATTTTCCCGGTGGTGTTTGCGTGTCTTGCGGATTCACCTGAACCCCTGAAGCTGATGATAAAGGAAAAGAAAGCCGTCATGAAAAAACATGTTTTTATTGATAACGGTGTTTTTATTCCGGCCCAACGATAGTGACGATTGCCTTTTCTCCCAAATCCGCAGCCAAAAACAACACCTCGCAGGAACTGTTCGCAAAAACAGTGTTGAGCTAATGTCAATGAGTACAAAAGCTTTCAACTGTGAGGTGCGAATTTATTATGACAGAAACCTTAATCCAAGCAAAAACAGGGCAAAAAAGTAGCGGTATGGGTTCTCTTTAGGGTAAAATTGTATCGTCACACACAATAAACCCGGGAGGCCCATGTTGGCGGACGAAGAACTTGATTCTCTGCTTGAAGCTTTTATTGTGGCTCTCCCTGCGCCGTTAAAGAACAGGCTACTCGATTGCGAATTGGTATAATATGCTTTGATTTTAACGGAAGGGAATGAATATACGGAAAATGGACAGAGTTAGAAAGATAGCTATAACCGACTGCGACCACGCGTCAATGGACGATGAGAAATGGGTCGCCGAAGCGAATCGCGTGGAGTTGACGCTTTTTCAGTGCCGCACGGAGGATGACCTCATAGAGAAGCTGAAGGGCTACGAGGTGGCGGCCAACCAGTACGCGCCGTTTACCGAGCGGGTTTTCGCGGCGCTCAAAGACACGCTGAAGGTAGTGACGCGCTATGGCGTAGGTTATAACAACATAGACGTCAAAGCGGCGGCTCAATACGGCATAAAGATCTGCAACGTGCCGGACTACGGCATTCAGGAGGTATCTGTTCAGGCCCTGACGCTGACGCTCGCGCTGACGCGAAAGCTGCTTCCGCTCGACCACTCCGTCCGCAGGGGTGAATGGGAGTATCAGGTAGGCGTCCCGATAGAGCGTTTCAGCGAAATGACCATAGGGATAATCGGGCTTGGGCGTATCGGAAAAAACTTCGCGCGTCTCATCCGCCCCTTTGAGTCAACTGTTCTCGCCACCGACCCGCTCTACCCGGACAAGGCGCCCGAGGAGTTTTCTTTTGTGAAGATGACGTCTCTTGAGGATCTGCTTCGCGCGTCTGACGTCGTTTCGATTCACTGTCCGCTCGAAACGTCGTTTCATATGCTGAACGAGACGACGCTCAGGATGATGAAACCGCGCGCGTTTCTCATAAATGTCTCGCGCGGCGGCATTGTAGACGAGCTCGCTCTCGACAGGGCTTTGACGGAGGGATGGATAGCCGGCGCGGCCTGCGATGTCTTGGAGAAGGAACCGCCGAAGGGTATCCATCCCTTGCTGCGGCACGAAAATTTTGTCTGCACTCCGCACATCGCATGGTACTCAGAACAAGCCTCTCACGACCTCAAGCGAAAGACGATAGAGGAATTAGTTCGCTGGTTAGACGGGAAGGAATTGCTCAATCCGGTGAATTAGAGCCTCCTGAATCAAAAACCCCTCACCCGTTAATAAAGAGTGAGGGGTTGACGCGATTATTCCAAATTTTGCAGGAAAGAATCGTATTCTTCTTTGCCCATGGAGATCTTGTGCTTGTCCGCCGGATACGCGCCCGTCTTCACATCGGAGATAAAGGACGTGAACGCGTTGACAGATCGCTCGTAGAAGTTGTCGTAGCTGATACTGTGACGGGGGTAATGTCCGTTGTGGCTTCCGAGAAGGTCGGAGGCGAAGAGATACTGTCCATCGCAGCCGGAGCCGGACCCCATGGACAGGGTAATGAAGTTCACCCGCTTCGATATATAAGAGGCCAGCTCCTGCGGCATGCATTCCATCTCCGCGCAAACCGCGCCGGCGTCGTTTAACTCCATCGCGGCGCGGAATAGTTCGCCCGCCTCCTCAGCGGTCTTGCCCATAGCGCGGTAGCCGCCGGTCCAGTTAGTGAAATAAGGCACGAGGCCGAGATGAGCGACACAGGGAATATGCTGACGGGTCAATGTTTTTATGCGCTCAGATCTCATACCGGTCACGTAAATCAGGTCGGCTCCGCCTTCCATTAGGCGCGCCGCGTCGGCGATGGCGATCTCGTCGCTGATAAGACAAGAATTCATAGGCATCACCGCCGTTATAAGCAGGTCCGGCACCGCCGCGCGGATAGTTGGCAGCAACCCCAGCGTCTGCTCCACGGGTTGTCTGCGGCCTATGACGATGTTGTCCACCTCGGCCTCCGCGCAGGCGAGCGCGATATTTAGGTCCGGCGCGTTGACTGCTATGACCTGATGTCCGGAGTTTTTGCGGGCCAGCAGGTCTTTGATGCTCATTTTCATTGCGAAACCTCCGCGCACTTCAGCATGGCTTTGATGTAGCCGTAGGCAAAGCCGGCCTCGCCGTATCGTCCGGCGGCTTCCACCATCATTGGCGAGTGATCCATCACAAGCGTGCCGCTGTAGCCGGAGCGGAGAAACGCGCGCATGATGCCCAGCATGTCCCCGTACCCCTCGTCGACAAACGTCTCGACAAAAGACGGCAGCGTGGTATCGACGTTGCGGTAGTGTACGAGATAAATTTTTTTGCGCCGGACAAACTCGTCGATAGCGGCGTAGACATCGCCAAACGCGTCAGCCGCCTCAAGCCAGCAGCCGCAGCAGAACTCCATCCCCAAAAAGTCGCTCTCCACGACGGAAAAAGCGCGTCTATAGTCGTCGAAGTTCCTGATAAGGCACGACACGCCGGCGACGCTCTCTACGGGCGGATCGTTGGGATGCAGGGCTATACGCACGCCGTATTCCTCGGCGGCCGGGATGGCCCGTTTGATGAAATACTCGTAGTTTTCCCACATTTCGTCCCGGGTATAGAAACGGCCGTGCGTAAAGCCGGTGCGGATAAAGGCGCCGTTGTCGATAGGCACCTGAGTGTAACGCTTGTTTTCGGTCAGCCCCTCGCCGCTCAGCACGGACATATTGCACTTGCGGGTAATAGCGCCCCCGCGCGTCTCGTACTCCCAGTCGCTGGCCCACACCCCGTCGGGCTCCCATGTAATGGTCGTCGTGTGAATACCGACTCTGGACAGCATCGCCAGGGCTTCGTTGAAAGTCTGAATGTCTTCGTCCCGTCCGTCGAGCCCTAAGATAATTTTTCGGCTTTTGGCGACGTGCACAGAGCCAACGTTGTACAACGCGATGTTATTTTTGTTCAGCCGTTCCTTGAGCTTGGAGAGAAAATCGTAGTTATACTGCTCCCGCTTGAGCCAAGCGTACGCGTAGTGAACGCCGATTTGGTTCAGAAACGTCAAAAAGTCGTCGCTCACGTCAGGGTCCACCTGAGCGCACAGGCTGATTCCGGGCGCTATATCCGGCAGTTTCGCTCTATTCATAATTTGGTCTTTCTTCCTCCAATCGGTCTTATCTATTGTAAATCAGATTAGGCAGCCACGTGACTATAGGAGGCACGTAAGTGACGATAGCGAGCGCGACGAGCAGAGCGATAAGAAACGGAACGACCGCCCGCACAATTCTGTCGAACGAGACCCCGGATATACTGGAGAGAATATAGAGCACCACGCCCACCGGCGGAGTTATGAGACCTATCATCAGGTTCAAAATCATCACAATGCTGAAGTGCACCGGGTCTATGCCGTAACGGACCGCCACGGGAAGCAAGATGGGCGTGAGCAGGCTGATGGAGCACATAGAATCCAAAAACATGCCGGCGATCAGCAACAGGATATTGATGACCAAAAGAGCCATCCACGCGCTGCTGATATAGCTGACGAACCATTTCGTGACCGACTGCGGCACCTGCTCGATGGCCAATATCCAGCCGAAGATGCTGCCGGCCGCTATGATAAAGAGGACGCTGAAGATTACGCCCGAGCACTCTATAACGATGCCATACAGCTTTCTCAAGTTCAGCTCCCTGTAAGCGAAGCCGAGGAGAGTGGCGTATGTCAGTGCTATAATGCCCGCCTCGGTAGGGGTGAAAACCCCGGTCAGGATGCCTCCGATAGCTATGACCACGGTCATCATAGATAAAAACGCCCTCTTGGAAGCTATCAATACCTCCATCGTCGTCGCTTTCTTCTCCCTTGGATACCCTCGTTTTACGGCTAAGATGTACACCATGACGGAAAGGCAAAACCCCATCAGGAGACCCGGCAGCACACCCCCGATAAAAATGCGCCCCACCGAGACGCCGCCTACGACGCCCACCATCACCGCCGGCAGACTGGGCGGTATGATAGGCCCTATCGTGGAGGACGCGGCCGTGATGGCGAGGCTGAACGGCTCGTCAAAACCCGCGTCCTTCATGGCCTTCAGCTCCACCTGGCCGAGCCCGCCGGCATCGGCGACAGCCGTACCGGACATACCGGCGAAGACTATGCTGGCCAAGACATTTGTGTGTCCGAGCCCGCCGGGGATATGGCCCACCATTTTGCTGCACCAGTTAAATATCCGGTCCGTGATTCCGCCGGTGTTCATGATGGCGCCCGCCAGAATAAAACAGGGCGCGGCCAAAAGCGGAAAGGACTCAACACCCGCGGACACCCTTTGAACCAACGACACCAAAGTTATGTCGTTCGCCCAAAGATAATAAGCGGAGCTGGTGAACATACAAAAAGATATAGGCATTCCAAACGCCATAAACAGCAAAAAAGATCCAATCAAGAGAAGCATGTCATTTCCTCCGCTTACGTGTTCTTTGGAACGTCGCCCGTCCAGAGGCGTCCGATATCTACGATAATGCTCAGGATGGCAAGAGTGAAGCCTATGGGTACGCAGACATATACGATGCCGTAGTTAAGCCTCATTCCCGGAGAGCGCACGCCGGACATCCTGATAAAATACTCCACCGACGGCAAGAATGTCATAACGCAGGCAATTCCGAAGGCTATGTCCATCAGCGTTATCGTCCATTTGCGCATGTTTTCCGGAAAGAGCGCCTCTAAAGTCGTCATGCGCACGTGCGTCCGTTTGTGAATCCCGTAGGAGAGGCCCAAAAACGTTATCCATACGAGCAGATACAGCGCCGCCTCCTCGCTCCACACCAACGGCTTGTTGAACACATAACGCGATACAACCTGGTACAACAGCACCAAGCAAAGCGCGCCCAGCTGATACACCACGGCGTACTCGGTTAGCTTCATCAGAACAGGCCAGATTTTATACAGTTTTTTCATAGTCTCACGCGCTTTCCGCCCCCGTCAGGGCGCTTTCATGCTCTATTTGCTCGGGTTTGTGGCCTGAATTTTGTCGTAGAGACCGACGCCCCACTGCTTTTCAAACGTGGGGATTATCTCCTTCACCTTCTCCGCAAATGCGTTCACATCCGCCTCTACCACTTCCATACCCAATTTCTGAAGCTCGGCCAATTGGTCGATTTCCTTCCGCTGAACGTCCTTCGTGGTGTCGAGCGCCTCGGCCTTCATCTCGTCCAAGACGATCTTCTTCAGATCGTCGGGCAGCTTCTGATATGTTTTCTCGCTTATGGTGAACGTGGCGGACTGTACGTTGTGCCCTGTGAGAATGAGGTACTTCTGCACCTCGTAAAAGCGCATGGACATGATAGTGGGTATTGGGTTCTCCTGACCGTCTATCGTGCCGTTCTGCAGGGCCATGTAAACCTCGGAAAAGGCCATAGGCGTGGGAGACGCGCCCATAGCGTTGAACGTGGCGAGCAGCATTTCACTGTTGGGCACGCGGAGCTTGACCCCCGCTATGCTGGCCGGATCGGTGAAGCGCTTGCTCGACGTAGTGCTGTGACGCACGCCGTTATAGTAAGCCCCTCCGATACGGGCGCCGGCCTTTGACGCCGCCTCTTCGACTATCCCGGCGAACACGTCGCTCTCCAAGAACGCGGCCAAGTGATCATAGTTCTTGAACATATAGCCCATCTCCGTGGCGAGGGCCGAGGGAGACAGAGTGCCGATAATGCCGAAACCGAAGGTGCTAAGGTCGACCACACCCGTGCCGAGCTGCTCGAAAACGGATTTTTCATTGCCGAGCTGCTCCGC
Organism: Synergistales bacterium; assembly: GCA_026002715.1. GTDB lineage: Bacteria > Synergistota > Synergistia > Synergistales > Aminobacteriaceae > BNVG01. The sequence continues at coordinate 20 of BOCC01000062.1, read as the reverse complement.
CGGGTACACCTTCACGTCGA
>BOCC01000061.1 GCA_026002715.1 Synergistales bacterium | reverse complement strand
TACACGGAAGATGGCCGCCTTTTTTGCGCTTCCGCCCGGTGAAGCAAGCCCATAGGGCGCAGGTGAACCGCTGGCGGAAGCCATGCAAGGATTCCCCGCGAACAAGCCCGCAAGGGCGCAGAGAGCGATTGGAATCTACTGCGGCGCGTTCTTTTTTGAAAGGTAAACTCGTTAGCTAAAAATCAAAAAATCAAAAGGAGAGAAAGTCATGAACAAAAAAGTTCTGTTTATACTGCTCACGCTGGCGCTCACCATCGTCCCGGCGTTCACGCGGGTGTCTCACGCGGTGAGCAACGCTACCACCATCGACGTAAACGACACCACAACAATGACAAGCGGCACAAACTGGGCATACGCGGTCACCGGACCCGAGGACGGCATGTTCACCGTCTCTGGCGACGTAACCATTACGGGGACGACGACCGCTAACCGCGTCCGTGTCGTTGTGACAAGCGGCACGACGGCGAATATCACGTTAAACGGCGTGAACATAGACGTAAGCGCGATTAATTACACCGCCTTTGATATGACCGACGCGACGGTGAACCTCACGCTGCAAGGTACGAGCACACTGAAAAGCGGTATGAACAGAGCGGGAATCAATGTGCCAACGGGCGCGGCGTTGACCATCTCCGGAAGCGGTACGGTGAACGCGACCGGAGGAGGCTACTACGGCGGCGGCGCGGGTATCGGCGGCGGCGGCGCTGTAACGATTAACGGCGGTACGGTGAACGCGACCGGAGGAGGACGCGGCGCGGGTATCGGCGGCAGTGGCGGTACCATAAACAACGGCGGCAATGGCGGCGCTGTAACGATTAACGGCGGCACGGTAAACGCGACCGGAGGAAACAACGGCGCGGGTATAGGCGGCGGTGGCGGCGACGTAGAAAACGGCGGCAATGGCGGCAATGTAACGATTACGGGCGGCATGGTGAACGCGACCGGAGGAGGAAACGGCGGCGCGAGTATCGGTGGTGGTGGCAGTAGCATGAATAGCGGCGGCGGTGGCGGCACTCTAACGATTACAGGCGGCAGCGTGCGCCGTACAGGTGATACGTCTCTCGAGGCTCCGGCGACCAACGGCGCACTTTCCAATGTATACATGACTACCCTGACAATGGGCAGCCCCGCTGTTCTCAATTCCGCTGTAACCGCTGTCAGTATAGACGGCGTGGCTTGCTTGGATATACCCAACGCGGCAAACGGCGTTTACGGCATCAAAGACATGGCGACCGACGGCGACGGCAAACTATATTTCTGGCTTCCAGAGGATGCAAATGGCGCGAAAAGCGTGGTCATCACCATAGGCGGGGTGACGTATGTAGGTTCGGTTACGCCTAACGCAACGGGAACAGAGGCGGTTACGCTGACCGACGCCACCGCCCCTATCCTCTCTGGCGGCAGCGTCACCCGCACTTCCGACACAGAGGCGACCATCGGCTTCACCACCGACGAAGCGGGAACGGCGTATTATCTTGTCGCCGCAAGCGGCGCGACAGCGCCTGATAAAGCGGCGGTCAAGGCCGAAACTTCTCTCGGCGCGGTTTCTATGGGAGCGGTCAGCGGCAAGGACGTCGCCCTAACGGCGGGCGCGAAGGATATTTACGTCGTCGTGCAGGACGCGGCGGGTAATATTAGCCAGCCGCTGAAAATAGAAGCGGCGGCGTATGTGCCCGCGCCGGCAGCTCCGGCAATCACAACAACTGCCCTCGCAAGTGGTACGGTAGGCGTGGCGTACAGCCAAACCCTCGCCGCCACGGGCGACATGCCTATCACATGGAGCCTTAATGGTGGCAGTTTGCCGAGCGGCTTGACGCTTTCAAGCACGGGCGTTATATCGGGTAACCCCACGGCGGCGGGCGCGTTTGCGTTCACGGTAAAGGCTTCAAACGGCGTGAATCCTGACGCGACAAAAAACTTTTCCATCACGATAGCCGCCGCGCCGCCCACTCTCGACCCACTGAACAACGTCACCATCGGCAGCGTCTGGACAAACCTCGCCGATAACGCGAGTGGAACGGGCTGGACATGGGACGCATTGACGAAAACCCTGACGCTTACCGGCGACCTCACGAGTGGGATAAAAATTGCCTCCGAGACGACAGAAATAACGGTTCGCGTAGCGAATAACGTGAACGTCCCAAAGATCGTCAAGACGGGAAGCGGTTCTCTCAGAATAACCGTAGAGACGGGCAAGACTCTCACGGTCGAGGACACTAACGGCCCAGCCATTTCATCCGAGGGAGATATTGACATCGACAGCGGAACAGTCAAAGCAAACGTGACCGGCACGGGTAACACAGAACCCGCAATAAAAGCCGGAGGAGACATCACCATCACCGGCACGGCGGACGTAATAGCTTCAAACAGCGGTACGGGAGCGAACAGTGGCGGCACGGTCTCAGGAGGCAAGACGACAATCTCCACCACTGGCGGCGTGAATATTACGAGCACCGGAACTGCCGACGCCATAAACGCGACAGGCGGTGTCGAGATAACGAACGGCGTGAACACCATCGAAGCGAGCGGCACCGGCAACGCTATCAACGCGAACGACGGGAACGGAACGATCTCCATCACGGGCGGACACACAGAGATAACAGACCAAAACAGCGGGACGAACCCCTATCCCCCGGAGATGAGCGGAGCCGATACGGTCGTTATCGTCAACGGACAGATAATCTTCGGCGGCCCCGCGACTCCGGACGACCCCGATAACGATGACGAAAGCGGAGGCAGAGGCAGAGGCAGAGGCGGCTGCGACGCCGGGACGGGCGCGGGAACGCTGGCGCTGTTGGCGGCTATGTTGTGGAAAAGACGGCGCACAAAGTAACAATATCCTTTACTCATTAGGATTGGGGTTTAGGGATCTCTTGACCGCCCATTTTTGGGTGGTTTTTTAATTTACAGAATTTGCAGAATTAAACCTCAATTGCCAATTGACAAAGCATACCGTGTGTGTTACGTTGAATAAAATAGGAAGGGAACAGGTTGTTCCTTTCACCTTTCGAAGCTGTATAGACGCCGATAAGGCTTTTGCCGATTTTGACAAAAACTCCGAGAATATGTTGAAGGTATTGTTGGATTTTAGTAACAAATAATCTGAAAAGGGGTGTTACGTATGAAGTTTAAGAAATTGGCAATCTTGGCTGTTGCTGTACTTGCGGTGTTTTCTGTGATGGTCGGATGCTCTCGTCCCGCGCTTGCCGCGGACGCGACGGTGATTCAGATTGGTTTTGAGAATTCCATGAGCGAGCCCTTTGGCCAGGGCTTGGTCAGATGGCAGGAGTTGGTTGACGCGCGCAGCGGCGGCTCTTTGAAAATCGAGCTGTTTCCCGATTCGCAGCTTGGATCGAAGAACAAGCTGATAGACTCTATGCTGCTTGACGAGCCCGTCGTGACGCTGGCTGACGGCGCGTTCTACGCTGATTACGGCGTCAAGGATTTCGGTATTGTGTTCGGGCCGTTTTTGTTTGACAGCTGGGACGAGTGCTGGAAATTAGTCGCGTCCGACTGGTATAAGCAGCAGGAAGCGGCGCTTGAGGCAAAGGGCCTGAAACTTCTCGGCTCGAACTGGATTTACGGCGCGCGCCACACGCTGACAAACAAGCCCGTCAACACCGTCGATGACCTGAAAGGCATGAAGATTCGCGTACCGGGCAATAAGATTCAGTCCATCGGTTTCGACGTCTTGGGCGCGGCGTCTACCGGTATGGATTTGGGAGACGTCTACCAGGCGCTGCAGACAGGCACAATAGACGGCGCGGAAAATCCGCTTGCGACGCTGTACGGCAGAAAACTTCACGAAGTCGCAAAATATCTCATTTTGGACGGACACGTCAAGAATTTCACCACTTTAGTCTGCTCGGCGAACGTGTTTAACTCGCTCACCCCCGAGCAGCAGGCGCTGTTGCTTTCCACCTGCAAAGAAGCCGGCGTATACAACAACGAACTGCAAATAGCGTCCGAGGCGGGCTACCTCAAGAAAATGGTGGACGAAGGCAAAGTGACGGTCGTCAACCCAAGCGCAGCGGTTCTAGCGGGTTTCAAGGCAAAGGCTGAGGCTTTCTATGCTCAGGGCGCGACTTTTGGCTGGAGCGACGGTCTTTACGACAGAGTTAAGGCGGCGATGAAATAGCCGTCTGATATATAATTATCAGATTTGTCTCAACAAGAGACGGGCGACCGAGGCGGTCGCCCCTACCGTATGCCCGTAAGGACGACCGCCTCGGTCGCCCGATTCACTGTTCAGAAAAGAGGGATTTTGTGAAAAACAAAAACGCCGTACTAAATATTATATTCAACTTAGATATAGTAGTCGCGTCTATCTCTTTGGTTATTTTAATTATATTGACGTTCGGCGGCGTGGTTATGCGCTATCTCGTCGGTCGCCCGCTGACGTGGCTTGAAGAGGTTCAGCTCGCCTGCATGGTTTGGATTGTCTTCGCGGCGGGAGGCGCCGCGTTTCGCACCGGGAACCACGTCGCCATAGAGATGGTGGTGGACGCGTTGCCGAAAAAGGCGCAAAAGATAATGGAATATCTTATCGGAGTCGTCGTCGTACTCGTCATTGGATATTTATTCATTCAGAGCATAGGTTTCGTAAGGCTGTTTATTTCGAGCGGTCGCTCAACCAGTATGCTCAACATTCCATACGCGCTCATTTACGGCGTAGCGCCTGTTTCTTATATTATCATGATTGGCAGTTACTTTTACGCCTGTATCCACGGCGTGAAGTCCGAAGTAAAGGTTGCGATGGAAAATGAATAATATTCTCATGATTGCGGCGATTGTGATGCTTGCGTTGCTGTTTCTCAAAGTGCCGGTGTACGTGTCTGTGCTTGGGGGTTCCGCCGTTTATTTTTTCAGCAACCCAAAAGTCAACGCCATCGTGTTCGCGCAGCAGGCGGTGACGGGCGCTGAAAGTATATCCTTGCTTGCCATTCCCTTCTTTGTATGCGCCGGAATTTTTATGAATTACACCGGGGTTACAAAGCGGATAATGAGCTTCTGCGTCGCCGTCACGGGGCGTATGCACGGCGGCCTCGCGCAGGTGAACGTGCTGCTTTCCACGCTGATGGGCGGCCTTTCGGGTTCAAACATCGCCGACGCCGCTATGGAAGCGAAAATGCTCGTGCCCGAAATGGAAAAGAACGGATTTTCAAAGGAATTTTCTTCCGTCGTAACGGCGGCGTCCTCGATGATAACGCCCCTGATCCCGCCGGGAATTGCCATGATTTTATACGGGTGTATCGCAAATGTTTCTATCGGCAAACTGTTTGTTTCGGGCATCGGAGTCGGAACGATGCTTTGCGTGACAATGATGCTTGTGGTGCGCGCGGTTTCGATAAAGCGCGGCTACGTGCCTATCCGCACCGAAAAAATCACCCGCGATGAGTTTGTGGGCGCGCTCAAGCCGGCTGTTTTGCCGCTGCTTTTGCCTATCATAATCATCGGCGGCATCCGGCTCGGCGTTTTTACGGCTACTGAGGCCGGCACTGTCGCCATCGTCTACGCGTTTATTTTGGGGATTGCTTACCGCGAAATGAAATTTAAGGATTTAATTCGGGGGCTGAAAGAAACCGTCTGCACGACGTCCTCGATTATGCTGATAGTTTCGGCGGCTTGCGTGTTTTCTTGGATACTGACGAAAGAGCGCGTCCCGCAGCAATTGACGGCCTGGATGGTTTCCTCGGTCTCAAATAAATACGTGTTCCTGTTCATCATCAACATTTTCCTGCTGATCGTGGGTATGTTCATAGAGGGCAACGCGTCTATGATCGTGCTTGTGCCGCTATTGGCGCCGATTGCCGCGACATACGGCATAGACGAGATTCATTTTGCGATGGTGTATATCTTCAACAACGCGATAGGCGCGCTTTCGCCGCCTATGGGCACGCTGATGTTCGTGACGTGCGGCATTACGGGATGCAAAACCAAGCTGTTTATCAAAGAAGCGGTTCCGTTTTATATATTGTTGGTGACAGACCTGATTTTGCTGACGTATTTTCCGTTTTTTACCACGGCGCTTGTGAAGCTGGTGTATTGAGTTAATTTAAGGGGCTCGCAAAGTCTGTTTGCGGATTTTGCGAGCCCTTTATGGAAATATGGATCTGAGTAGCTGTCAATTCTGTTTTTTCTTAGTGACGTGCATATGGCAACACCGTCCGCCCTTAGAGAGCAGCTCGGGAAAGTCCAGTTCAAGCTCCGGAAAGCAGCTGATCATACCAAAATCCCCGCAGTTGGCTATTTCGCATAGCTCCCGCTTTTCCTCATCGGCGAGTCCGAGCTTAGCGAACACGTCCATAAAAGGACAGGCGAAAAATAGGACGCTGCTCTCGTCGTCGTCTAATTTGACGGCTTTCATATCGAAAGCGAGCCTTGCGGGACCCGAATCGACCGCTTCCACAAACTCCCTCGCGGTTGCGTTCTTCGGCAGGTTCATCTTCCCCACCTTACGCGCCCCAAACTCGTGAATGACCTTTTCAGCTATCTCCCGCGCGCCCTTGGGGTCTGATTTTTTGAAGGCGAAATAAAGGCGCCAAAACCACTCCGCCCTGTCTTCTATCGTTCCCCTTACAATCTGCGTGACTTCTTCACTCGTGTAAAAAACCTCCGGCATAACAAACACCTCTCACTTTCTTTTTTTATTTTCCGCCCAAGTAAGCCCTTCTGACCGCGTCGTTTTGGCTCAACTCCTCGGCGGGGCCGTCAAGCGTGATGTTTCCGGTCTCCAAAACATAGGCGCGGTGCGCTACTGAGAGCGCGGCGTTCGCGTTCTGTTCTATGAGCAATATTGTAACACCTTGGTCGTTGATGGACTGAATAAGGTCGAATATCAGTAGCACGAGATTCGGAGCAAGGCCCAGCGAGGGCTCGTCGAGGAGCAAAAGAACGGGGTCGGCCATCAGCGCGCGCCCGATAGCCAGCATCTGCTGCTCGCCCCCCGACAGAGTCCCCGCCGCTTGGGGCAGACGTTCTTTTAGGCGCGGAAAGAGGGTGTATACTCTCTCGTATGAACCGTCAAGGTCTTTGGCCTTTTTGCTGTAAGCGCCAAGGCGCAGATTTTGCGCCACGGTCAACGCCGGGAAAACCTCCCTGCCCTCCGGCGACATGCTTATACCTCTTTTGACGATGAAGTGCGGGGCCATATTGGTGATGTTCTCTCCCTGAAAAAGAATTTCACCCCCCGACGCCGGCACGATTCCCGATATCGTGTTCAGCAGGGTCGATTTTCCGGCGCCATTGCTTCCGATAAGCGTGACTATTTCTCCTTTCTCTATGCGCATGTCGATGCCCTTCAGGGCGTGTATCTGGCCGTAGCGAGTGTTAAGTCCTCTTATGTTTAGCATGTTCGCTTACACCTCCCAGATACGCCTCTATGACCTTCGAGTTTGTCGCTATCTCACTGGGGAGACCTTGCGCGATGAGTTTGCCGTAGTCTAAGACGTAAATTCTGTCCGATATGTTCATAACCACGTTCATGTCATGCTCTATAAGCAGTATTGTATACCCCCGATCGCGAAGCAGCCTGACGAACTCCAAGAGGTTATTAGATTCCTGCGGGTTCATGCCAGCCGCTGGCTCGTCCAGCAGAATCAATTTCGCGTCCGTGGCTATGGCGCGCGCTATCTCCAACCTTCGTTGCTCTCCGTATGGGAGGTTTTTGGCGTAGTCGTGCATACGGTAGCCTAAACCTATGGATTTTAGGATTTTGACGGCTCTTTCTGTTTTTGCCCTTTCTTCCCTTCTAAAACCCTCCGTTCTGAACACGGCGTCGAAAAAACCGTAGCGCGTGTTGATGTGCGTCCCTACAAGCACGTTTTCGATAACCCTCATGTTGGGGAAAAGCCTTATGTTCTGAAAAGTTCTGGACACGCCCATTTTGACGATGTCCTGTGGCTTGGTGCCATGTATCGAACGATTCTTGAATAAAATCTCCCCGCCGTCTATCTCGTAGACGCCCGTCAGAATGTTGAATATAGTCGTCTTGCCCGCTCCGTTAGGGCCTATTATGCTTACAATCTCGCCTCTATCGACGTAAAAGCTGACGTCGCTCACCGCCGCTAAGCCGCCGAAGCGCTTCACTACGTTTTTTACCTCTATGAGAGGAGTTTTTTCACCCGAAAACGGGACAGACTCTAAATTTGCGTCAATTATCTCAGGGTCCGCTCCGCTTGGGAAGCGGTAAGGGATCTTCGACTGCCACCCTAAAATGCCCTGCGGACGAAAGCGCATCATCAGCACCAACACAAGCCCATAGAAAACAAAACGATACCGGTCGAGAAAACGTAAAACCTCGGGGAAGGAAACCAAGAGCGCGGCTCCGAGGTACATGCCGCGCAGCGTCCCCATGCCGCCGAGAATGACTATGCTCAAGATCAAAATAGACGTGTCGAACGTGAAGGAATTCGGGTCGATGTAGCGCATAAAGTGCGCGTAAAAAGCCCCCGCCACACCCGATATGGCCGCCGATAGCACAAATGCCAACACCTTATAATAGACGGTTTTTATACCCATCATAGTCGCGGCCAATTCGTCCTCTTTGATGGCGACGAATGCCCTGCCTATTTTGGAGCGTACCACTACATAACACAAAAGCGCGGTGAACAGCAGTATGGCGAGTATGAGATAATAAGCGCCGTTATTTCGAAGCGAAAGCTCAATGCCGAAAAAGAATGGGCGCGGGATGTTTTTCACGCCCATCGGGCCGTTGGTGACGGTTTGCCAATTGGCCAAGATCATACGAACTATTTCGGCGAACCCAAGCGTTACGATAGACAGATACGACCCCGACAGACGCAGCGAGGGGAGGCCCACCGTCAGCCCCGCGACGCCCGCCAACAGGGCGGCGAAGGGGAGCGCCGTGAAAAAGCCGAACCCGGCCTTGGTCACCAAAAGAGCCGACGTGTAAGCGCCGATGGCAAAAAATGCCGCGTTGCCCAGAGAAACCTGCCCTGTATAGCCGGTCGGCAGGTTGAGCCCTAAGGCCAGCGTTCCGTAAATCATTATCAAAACGTAAATTCTCTTGACGTATGACGGAGTGGTGACGAGAGGCAAACCCAAAAGCAGGAGGACAAGCAGCGCGATTACAGACAGTCGGTGGCGCACAAAAAACATCTCGACGCGCTCCCAAAAGTTTCCGGTTTGTAATATAGTCATAGCTCAGACCTTCGATATTCCTTTTTTACCGAACAACCCGGTGGGCTTGATTATCAAAATAATTATCAGTATGACGAAGGCGGCAGCGTCGCGGTAGGTTCCCCCGATATATCCGGACGCCAAGCTCTCGGAAAGCCCCACCACCAAACCTCCGACGACGGAGCCGTACAAAATACCTATCCCACCCAGAATCGCCGCGGCAAATGCCTTCAGCCCGACAAGAAAGCCCATTGTCGGGTAGACGAGCTGATAATATCCGGCCATCAAAGCCCCCGCTATCGCCGCCGACGCGCCCCCCAAAAAGAACGTGAACGTTATGACGAAATTTACGTTTATGCCCATCAGGTGAGCGGCCTTTGTGTTCTGTTCGACGGCCTGCATGGCCAAACCTATGCGGGTTTTCTTGACGATAAGCGTCAATACGAGAAGCAGCAAAAGAGAAATTACGAACAAAAAAAGCTGCGATGAGGTGACGGGAACATTCGCTAAGTTCAGCCCGCCCATGTCGAAAAAATTTGGGAACGACTTCCGCTCGCTGCCGAAAAAAATCATCAGGAGGTTTTGTATGATGTAAGAAACGCCTATAGTAGTTATAAGGGAAGCTATAGGCAGGGATTTTTTCTTCCGTAGTGGCGCCAAGGCAAATTTGTCAATCAAAACCCCCAGGATTCCGGTCAGAAAAATACTGACTAATATGCCGATCCAGATTGGATAGCGCAATCCGATAAACAGCAGCACGACATGGGCTCCGAAGGCGTAAACCGCTCCGTGAGAGAAATTGATCAGCCTCAAAATACCGAAGACCAAAGAGTAACCCACCGCCACTAACGCGTAAGCCATGCCTACGGCTATTCCGTTAAAAACATATTGAAAAAACATGCCAGCCTCACCGCCCGTCAATAATTATACAAGGCGGGACAGTAATATCCCGCCTTGTTATGAAAATAAACTCCCAGATTACGGACAGTTTAGTCCACTTTAACGAACTTTCCGTCCTTGATCTGCAAAACCATGAACACTTTTTGCGCCTCTCCGCGCGAGTCGAATTTGATTTCGCCGCCCACTCCGTCGTAATTGATATTGGCGACGTAGTCTCTTATCTTGGCGCGGTCGTTGCTTTTGGTCTTCTCGATGGCCTCGCATATCATCCCAGCCGCGTCGTATGCCTGAGCCGAAAGCGAGGACGGGTTTTTGCCGGCGCGCGCGTGGAAAGCGTCTCTGAACTCGACGATATTAGGCTCGTCGCTCTCGTTGAAGTAGGCGACCGGGAAAACGGTGTTCTCGACGTATTCTCCGCCTAACTTCAGAACCTGATCGTCGTATAGGTTAGCGAACGCGGCTAATCCAATCTTGGGGTCCTGCTGACGGTACTGCCTTGCGAAGGGAACGAAAGTGTTGTGCATACCGACGATGATGACGGCGTCCACACCCGCCGCTTTAAAATTCGCAATAGGCGTGCTGTAGTCGTCGGAACCGTCCGTGCATTCCTCGTGAATGACCAATGTGAGGTTGGGGTTATCCTCGATTAATTTGGTCATAATCGCCGCCGTCGCCCTGCCCCAGTCGGTCATGATGGAAAGCAGGCCAATTTTTTTGGCTCCCAAAACCTTATCGACGCCTCTGACGGTGCTCGCTCCTTCTACGCTGATGACGGTGTTGTTGCGGAAAATGTAGTCTCCGGCGCTCGTGAAGTCCGGGTGAGAGGCCGAGGCCGATATGTTGACAAGACCAGCCTCCTGGAAAGTAGGAGTGGCCGCCATGCTGACGCCGCTGACGTAGCTTCCGATTATCCCCACAACGTCCAAATCCTCGACGACCCTCTCGGCGATTGTCGCTGCCTCTTCGCCGTTGTTCTTGTCGTCAAAGACTACGACCTCGAGTTTGTATCCGCCGGCGCCGCCCTGCTTGTTCCACTTTTCGACTTGAAGCTCCGTCGCGTACCTGAAGCCGAGTCCGTATTCCGCGTGTTCGCCGGTCATAGGGCCATACACCGCTATCTTAGCGATTTTTTCCTCAGCCGCCCCAGCCCCCGTCACAAAAATCAACGCAAATACTAAAATAGACAACGCTAAAAATATTCCTCTTCTTTTCATTTTCAACCAACCTTTCAGCCTTCTAAGAATTTTTATATTTTCATATCAATTTAGTAAGCTAATATGATTCAATTGATAGTAACATCTCCTAAAATTGCAGTCAAGGATTTAAAGCAAAATTTAAAACAAAAATCACGAATGACAACCACTAATATGGTTGTCATTCGTATATGTACGTATTACATATATTAACTAAAGCAGGAGTTTTTCAAAAACCTGATTCAGCGGTAAAAATGATTCATGTGGTGGTGACGCCTCATCCGCGCGGCCTCCCGCTCTCGCCTTTCCCTTTCCCTCTGCCTCCACCGTCTCTGTCGTTCTTCCGCCATCCTCCGTCGTTGTTCCCTCTCCCTATCCTGCCGCTGCCCGTCCCAATCTCCGTGCCTGTCAATCCGAGCCTCCGCGCCGCGTTCTGGCTTGAAAACAGCGATCTTCGCGTCGGCGACACCCGACAAAACAGAAACCATCATCAGAGCAGACAAAACGCACTTCGTAATTTTTTTCATAACCGAGCACCTCTTTCGATTCAAAATGGTATATTACTGTGGTACGGGTACAGCTTATACGAATCCGCCATGAAACACATCGTGTATATACGGCTCGAAGGTTCTGTATAAATGTGCAATTTACGCAGCGGACGGATCATCGCCGGAAAGGATAGGATGAAATATTGAGGAAAATATTGAAGGTGATTTTGTACATGTTGCTTTTGCTGTCGCTTCTCGCGCTTTTGGCTTATTTTTATCTCAGGGGCGAGTTCGGAGAAGCCCCGTCCGCCGAAGAAGAAGCCGCTTACGCGCGGCTTGATTATTACAGGAACGGCTCTTTCCAAAGTCCTGAAGAAGTCGTTTTCTATTTCGACAAAGTATCGGGCGGCAATACAAGCGTTTTAAGGTTTTTCACAAAGTCCCAAAACGCTCCCGACAAGCCGTTACCAAAAGTCATGCTTGATAAATCCTCTTTCCCGTCTAAACCTTCCGATTACGCTTTATACTGGCTTGGACATTCGGCGGCTATTCTGGAACTCAACGGGAAAAGGCTATTAATTGACCCGGTGCTCGGCAACGCGGCGCCTCTTCCTTTTATGGTGCGGCGCTACGACGAAGCCCCGATAAAAAGAGAAGAGCTGCCGGACATAGACTATATCGTCATAACCCACAACCATTATGACCATTTAGAAAAAGAAACCGTCCGTTCTTTGCAAAAGGGCCATTTTATCGTTCCCCTCGGCGTAGGCGCCGCGTTGCGGGGATGGGGAATCGACGCGAGCAGAATAACCGAGCTTGGGTGGGGTGAGAAATTCAGCGGAGACGGCCTGGAAATTACGGCGGAGGAAGGAATTCATTTTTCAGGCCGGGGCTTTTTCGACAGGAATAAAACTCTGTGGGCTTCGTATATCATCAAGACCGGCCAGAAAAACATCTTCTGGAGCGGAGACACGGGATACGGCTGGCACTTTGCCAAGTTCAAAAAAGAATACGGCCCCTTTGACTTAGCCGTTATCGAGATAGACGGTTGGAACAATGGCTGGCCGCGCAGCCATATGTTCCCTAAACAAGCTGCGCAGGCCGCGTCGGACATAGGAGCCGCTCAGGTGCTGCCCGTACATTGGGGTGTTTTCGATTTGGCGCTGCATCCCTGGCACGAATCTATCGACATGTTTTTGGAGGAAGCGGAGAGTAAAACGTTCAAGACGCTGACTCCCAAAATGGGCGAGCGAGTCGTCCCGGGGGAAACGTTCACAGAACATTGGTGGAAGTGACATAGAGAGAACGGGCTCGCGGGAATTTTAGCGGATGCCGACGCCTGCGCCGGGTAAGAATACAATTTCAGGCTTCTAAATTATATGTTTGATGTATAATAAGTTGAAAATAACGTCTTTTCCTTGGTTATCACCTCAATCGAAAATATATAAAGGAGGTGTGCCCGTCCGCAGAATACTATATAGAAGAAATGCCAGCGCTACAGGTTTCGTTTAAGTGGGCGAGCATCTGACAAAATATGAGACGGAATATTCAGATGATTTTTCAGGATCCCTACAGTTCTTTGAACCCGCGCTGGAAAATAGGCGATATTCTGGCCGAGCCGCTGAATACGCATAACATAGGAACAAAGGAAGAACGCGCGAAGCGGGTTTTGGATATTTTAAAAATGGCTCCTTCGCATTTAATGTGGGAAGCTAAACAATCCAAATATTCTGAGGATAGCCAAAGTCCAATTTACCTGCTGTTAAAAAGCTCTTTATAATCACATTGGCGGATGTCCGAAATCCTCTGGCTA
>BOCC01000060.1 GCA_026002715.1 Synergistales bacterium | reverse complement strand
TCAAAGACAGACTGAAGAAATTCGGTTTAGAACTCGCTGAGGACAAGACGCGCATACTACCTTTCGGGCGATTCAAAGGAACAAAGGAAGACTTTGACTTTCTTGGCTTCACCTTCTTCAACGCGCAAACCAGAAGCGGAAAGTACTGCGTAGGCGTGCGCACAAGCAAGAAGAAATTGAAGGCTAAGAGGGCAGCAGTTAAGGAATGGCTCAGGTCAAGGTTGACCAAACCAATCTCAGATACGATGAAGATAGTCAGGGTATCGCTTATTGGTCACTGCAACTACTACGGGGTGAGCGGAAACTTCAGGATGTTACAGAAATTTTACGAGTATGTACAATACGCAAGCTACCGAATGCTGAACCGAAGAGACCAAAAAGGCAAGATGAAGAGCGAAGCATTTGAGCGGATATGGAACTACTACATAGTGAAACCGCGCCTGACGAAAGACATTTGGACTTTTGAACCGAAGCTGGTTTGAAGAGCCGTATGCGGGAAAACCGCAAGTACGGTTCTGTGAGGGGCAGTAGGCAATTCCTTCACTCAGTAAGTATTGATGAAAGGAGTGTCGAGACTGTCTACTCGACGGATGTGATGCTACAGGATAGAATTTTGACCTATTCGGAAGAAGCGGCGAAAAAAGCGGCGAAAGAAGCGGAACTAAAAGGTATTGAGAAAGGCATTGAGAAAAAGGCTTTTGATGTGGCGCGGAAAATGCTGGCGCGCGGCATGACGTTGCTGGAAGTCGCTGAGATTGCCGAATTGCCGATAGATAAACTCCAAACATTAGCTCCTTGATAGTAAAACAAGACGGCTAAACAGCCTAAGGCATCGCAAAACAGCAAAAAGGGAAGCCGCAAACTCGCGGAACGCGGGAGGCTTCCCTTTTGTACATTCTTGTTAAGCCTGAAATTTTTTATGAAACGGCCGTGCTACCCCCAAATCCGCAGGCTGCCACCTAAAAACGACAGGATTTCTACTGAAACAGCTATACGGGGCGGGAAAATAGGGTTCTGATCTGAGCAGTCATTTATTTTTTGACAAAAAAATTTTAAGATGTAGAATACTATATGAAGTTTGTTTGAAGAGGTCTCAAAGCGAATATCCTTTAAGTCCGATCCTGAGAGGTCGGGAAGGAGATGGTCGGTGTGAAGTGTTTAAATTTTGAAAACAATAGCCTCGTTATCATTTGCGGTCTTTTTGATTCGGCAGATGATAACGAGGCGTTTTTTATTTTTGAGTGAGGGGGAGAATAGCGTGAAAGAAAAGGCGAAGATAATGGACGCGGCGGCTATCGAGCGGGCGTTGCAGCGTATCGCTCACGAGATAATCGAGCGGAACAAGGGCGCGGCGAACGTTTTGCTTATCGGGATTCAGCGCAGGGGCGTCCCGCTGGCCAAACGGCTCGCGGAGCATATACGGAAGGTGGAGGGCGCCGAAGTGCCTGTGGGGAGTCTCGACATAACATTTTACCGTGACGACCTCTCTTTGGTGAACGAGCATCCCGTGCTGAACGGGACGGCATTGCCTTTCAAAATAACCGATAAAGACGTCGTCTTGGTGGACGATGTCCTCTTTACGGGGCGCACGACGCGCGCCGCGCTTGACGCGCTGGTCGACAGCGGACGCCCGCGCACCATTCAGTTCGCGGCGCTTATTGACAGGGGGCACAGGGAGCTTCCCATACGCGCGGATTTCGTCGGCAAAAACGTTCCGACGTCACACAGCGAGGTCATCTCCGTACGTGTGGAGCCATACGACGATATCGAAGAAGTTGTACTTATGGAGCGAGATTAGAGGATTAGAGGAGAAATCGAAAGGGGTTGTTACATTGGCTTTTTCGCAAAAACATCTGCTTGGGCTGCGCGGCGTTTCGGCTGACGATATAAACGAAATCCTGAACACGGCGGACCTGATGAAAGTTATCTTGGCGTCTAACAACAAGAAGACGCCGCACCTCCAGGGCAAGACCGTCCTCACGGTGTTCTACGAGAACAGCACACGCACGCGGCTTTCTTTCGAGCTTGCCTCAAAGTATATGGGCGGCGTAGCGGCTAACATGTCGGCCTCGGGGTCGAGCGTCGCCAAGGGAGAATCGCTCGTAGACACGGCGCGGACGCTTGACCGTATGGCCAGCGATGTCCTGATTCTGAGACACCCGATGACAGGCGCCCCTCACCTCATGGCGCAGCACGTGAAAGCCTCCGTCATAAACGCGGGCGACGGAACGAACGAACACCCCACGCAGGCGCTTCTCGACATGTTCACGATGAAGGAAAAGCTCGGCAGAATAGCCGGGCTGAAAGTCGCCATAGTCGGCGACGTCATGCACAGCCGCGTGGCGCGCTCAAACCTCTGGGGCCTGACCACGATGGGCGCGTCGGTGACTTTCGCCGGGCCGCCCACGCTTTTGCCGCCCGAACTCGCGGCGGCGGGGTGCGGCGTGACTGAGTGCGTAGACGACGCCGTGCGCGGCGCGGACGTCGTTATGGGCCTGCGCATACAGCTCGAGCGTCAGCAAAAAGGGCTTTTCCCCTCCGTGCGCGAGTATCACAAATTATTCGGCCTGACACAGGAGCGGATTAAACTCGCCAAGAAGGACGCGCTCGTCATGCACCCGGGGCCGATGAACAGGGGCGTCGAAATATCGTCCTTTGTGGCCGACGCGCCCGAATCCGTCATAGACGAGCAGGTGACAAACGGCGTGGCCGTGAGGATGGCGCTCCTTTTTCTATTGACGAGAAATAACGGATAACAGGAGGTGGCGACATTATGAAAATTCTCATTCAAAACGGAGACCTCGTTCTGCCGGACGGTATCAAAAAAGGGAAACTTCTTATCGAGGACGGCAAAATCGCCGCTCTCGGTGATTCGGGCTTTGAAACGGGCGATGCAGAGGTGGTGGACGCGACAGGCCTCCTTGTCTCGCCGGGGCTCATAGACCTGCACTCCCACCTGCGCGAGCCCGGCTTCGAGTACAAGGAAACCATAGCCACCGGCACGAGGGCGGCGGCCAAGGGCGGCTTCACGTCGGTGTGCTGTATGGCAAACACAAAGCCGGTAAACGACACCGCGGCCGTCACGGAGCTTATCAGGCTGAAGGCCGAGCGCGAGGGGGTCGTCAGGGTGTACCCTATAGGCGCGGCCACGAAGGGACTGAAGGGCGAGGAGCTGGCCGAGATGGGCGAGCTGAAGGAGTCCGGCGCTGTGGCCGTATCCGACGACGGAAAGTCCATAGCCGACGCCAACCGTATGCGCCTCGCGCTGACTTACGCCTCGCATTTCGGCCTGCCCGTGGTCAACCACCCAGAGGACCTCAACCTGACGAACAACGGGGCCATGAACGAGGGATACTGGTCGACCGTGCTCGGCCTGTCCGGCATAACCCGCGCCGCCGAGGAGACTATAATAGCCCGCGACTGCCATCTCGCGGCTTTGGTGAACGCGCGTCTGCACGTGGCTCACGTCTCGACGGCCGGCGGCGCGGACATAGTGCGCTATTACAAAGCCAAGGGCGCTAATATAACGGCCGAGACCGCCCCTCACTATCTTTACGCCACGGATGAATGGGTGGACGGATACGACACGTCTACGCGCGTTTCTCCCCCGCTTCGCACAAAAGACGACGCCGCGTCTCTGATAGCCGCGCTCAAAGACGGAACCATCGACTGCATAGCCACGGACCACGCCCCGCACCATATCGACGACAAAAACTTGGAGTACGCCTTGGCCTCTACGGGCATCTCAGGATTCGAGACGGCTCTTGGCGTGTGTTGGACGGCGCTTGTGGTCCCGGGACATATGAAGCCGGAAGAGCTTCTATCGTGTATGACAAGCGCGCCGGCTAAGCTATTTTCCTTGCCGGGCGGAACGCTCGCGGTCGGAGAGCCGGCCGACGTCGCCCTGATAGACCCGTCCGCCGAGTGGGTCGTCGATTCGTCTTCCTTCCTAAGCAAGGGAAAGAACACCCCTTTCAACGGCAAAAAGCTCACGGGAAGAGTGGCCCGCACATTTGTAGGCGGAGTATGCGTCTACGACGGGAGCGTTTAGATGACCACTTACACCGAAAAAGCCATCGACAGACTTATAGATAAAATCGAGCGGTTGGGCAACCCTACCGCGCTTGGTCTGGACATGCGGGTCGAGTATCTGCCCCCATCGTTCGACGTCACAAAAGACGCGACAAAAGCCGTGTACGACTTCAACCGAGCGCTTATAGACGCAACCCTCGACGTCGTGCCTTGCGTCAAGGCGCAGGTGGCCTGCTACGAAATGCTGGGCTTGGCCGGGATGAAGGTCTTCCGCGACACGCTGCTCTACGCCCGCGAACGCGGGATGATAACTATAGCGGACGTCAAGCGCAACGACATAGGCGCGACGGCCGAGGCCTACGCCGCGGCGTATTTCGGCCCCGACGCCGCGTTCCCCGCCGACTTCGTGACGCTCAACCCATACCTCGGCATTGACGGCATAGCCCCGTTTTTGGCGCGGTGCGAGCTTTACGGCAACGGCGTTTTTTCGCTTGTCAGGACGTCCAATAAATCGGCGGGTGATTTTCAGGACCTTAAAATAGACGGCCGCCGTCTTTATGAGATCGTAGGAGAGAAGACGGGCGAATGGGGAAAGGATTTGATCGGAAGCCACGGCTACAGCTCCTTGGGCGCGGTAGTGGGCGCGACTTGGCCCGAGGAGAGCAAAAAGCTCAGGACTGCTTTGCCTCACACGTTCTTTTTGGTGCCGGGCTACGGGGCGCAGGGTGCGACGGCTAAGGATTTGTCAGGTTGCTTCGACGCCCAGGGGCGCGGCGCGGTCATAAACGCCTCGCGCAGTCTTCTCCTTGCCTACAAAAAGCGCGACGCCAGCGACTTTGCGGCGGCCACCCGCGACGAGGCCGTGCGCATGAGGGACGAAATCAGGAAGGAGATCAACATAAAATGCTGAAAGAACACGCCATAGAGTTTTTGAAGCGCACGGGCGTCATGCAGGAGGGGCATTTTCGCCTGACATCGGGGCGCCACAGCGACCGATATATGCAGTGCGCGCACCTTTTTGTGTCTCCTTACGACAGCGAGACGGTTTGCCTCGATTTGGCGATGTTCTTCAACCCGGAGGATTTCGGTAAAATAGACCTCGTTGTCGGCCCCGCGTTGGGCGGCGTCATCATGGCTTATGAAATGGCAAGGGTATTGAAAATCAAAAACATCTTCGCGGAGCGCGAGGACGGCAAAATGGCGCTGCGCCGGGGCTTTCATGTGGAGCCCGGCACGCGCGTCTTAGTCGTCGAGGACGTCGTCACCACGGGCGGCTCTGTCCGTGAAGTGATAGAACTTATGGTCGCCGGCGGCGCGGAGGTCGTTGGCGTCGGGAGCGTCGTAGACCGCTCGGACGGCGCGGTGGACTTCGGCGTGCCGTTTCACGCGATGCTCTCCATGAAAGTAGACTCTTGGCCGGCTGACGATTGTCCTCTTTGTAAAAAAGGTTTACCGATAGTCAAACCCGGCAGCCGAAAGGTGTAAAGATAATAAGTATATAATTAAATAAAGGGGCGCGATTTACCGCGCCCCTTTATGTATCGATATAAATAAAATATCTACCTCGCCATAACCTCGCCCATCCAATAGTAGCCCCAAGCGGTGGCCTGCTGGGCAAAAACAGGCGTGTCGGCCTCGTACCATACATATTCGTTGCGCTTGACCATGCGCGAAAGTTCGTATTGATGGTTTCTTAAAATATCGGACGGACGCTCGTCACCATTGGCGTTTATCTGATACCAGGTCTGCCCTGTCCAGACGTATATCACCTTGGGCGAACTGCCTTTCCAGGCCACGGGCACCGGCGGGTTGTGGAGAACCCCTATGCGGTCTACCGTGCCTTTCCATTTTCCGAGGGCCACGAAACGACCTACAAAAAGCCAGTCGGGCATATAAGTGGATTCCGCGTTTCCGGCCGGGACGCGCGCCGTACCGGGCTGTTTTGCGGTAATGGCCTGTCTCGACCTGTCCGGCACCGATGTGACGGAGGAAATCTGCACCTGCCCTATATAAGGGGAAAGCCCTGCCATAGACGGAACCACTGAACCGACTATGTAGTTTGTGGGCACGAGGTTTGGACCTGAGTATGTTCCGTAAACCCATACGCCGTCGCTGTTTTTCTTCACAGGATAGCCGTCGAAGGTGGCGTACCAGTCTTTTGGCATGTTGTATGGTTTATAGACGTAGAAGGTCATACCGGCGTAAGTAGGCTGTGGAACAAGCAAAGGCTCCGCAACGTAAACCTTGGCCTCGGCGGACGAGATTAAAAATATCACAAAAATCGCTGCTACTCCGAAAATCTTTCTCATTATCCAATTCACTTCCTATTTTTTGGTGTCGGGATCGGGCGGAACGTAAACGGGCTTCTCCGACCGCTTGGCCGCGCTCTGCGCCGGTTTGTCGTCGAAAACCTCGTCACCGAAAACAAAGTCGACCTGCTCCGCCCTCTCCCGCATGGCCTGCTCTAAAGGCGGCGGCACGTAAACAGGCGGCTGGCTGACATCACCGGACGATAAAGTCAGCGGAGACGGCGGGACGTAGACGGGGACTTTGGGGATGTTTGTATTCACGGGCGGCCTGTATTGGCGCGGCGTGGACTGAGGCGAGCCGGGCGGAACTATGTCTACGCCGTAAGAGCCAGCAGCGATAGGATAGACTCGGGCCGGGCGTCTTTTGTCCCACAGGGCCGTCCTGTCTCCGTTGTCGGGGTAGGTGACTACGCGGGAAAGGGGCGGGAATGCCGGGTCTTGCTCCAATGCCTTGACGTAGAAAAACTGAGCCTGCTGAAGCTGTCCTATTTTGTCATGGTACATGCCGTACCAATACCATGCGTTTGGGTTGCGCCGCTCTTCTTGCACGGCCTTTTGCAGCCACGCCCCGGCCTGGTTGTAGCGCCCTTCTTCCATCAAAGCTATGCCGCGCTGTAATGACGTGATCTTTGGAGCGGCGGGCTTTTTCGCGGCCGGTTTGGCGGGCGCTTTTTTGGCGGGTTTTTTGGCCGAGGGTCTGCGGACGGGCGCTTTTCGGACGGATTTCTTGACGCCGCCGCCCGGCTTGGCCGGAGCCGCCAATACGGCGGCGGGCTTCTCGTCGGCCGATACGTTGCCGTTGGCGAAAGCGTCCGAGGCAAACATAAGCCCCAGCCCAAGCCCAAAGCATACGACACGTTTAAACTTCAACCTTAGATTGCGGGAATTGTCAATATTTATATCATTTTTCATTCTTATATACCTCACGATTTAAGGCGTAACGGATTCCCAATCCATTTTGAACGTCTTGTCTCCGTGAAACTTCATCACCAAGTCGTTCAGCTGAATAGGTTCTTTGCGGTTGTCTTTGATGACCCGCACGACGGCGGTTCTCTCCTGCACGCTCAAGACTTTGACTTTGCCGACGCCGTTATCGCGCGCGCGCCCTACCCTCTGAGGCACCACCGCCACGGGGTTTTCAGGGTCGACGGTTATATATGTGTCGCTGCGTATGACGTCCAGCAAGTCTCCGGCTTGAAGGGCGTTTTCTCTGCCTATGGAGATTATATACTCGCGTTTTTTGCGCGTCGAAGTGGCGGTTGGGGAGATTATACGCCCTATCTCTATAGCGTATGGGTTGAAGGCTATTTCGCCTCGCTGCCAACCCTCGGGGTCGTTGCGCCTCAGCGCTATGGAAACTTGACCCATAGCTTCATGCCAGGCGTTGTTGACCGAGTTTTTGATGGCTTGCCAATGAGAGGTCGTGGCGAACTCACGCCACACCGGGCGGCTCATTTTTTGTCCCCGTTCCTGCGTCTGCGTAAGCCCGAGCAAGTCGAGCCCGTCTTTGAACGGTATGGGCAGGGATGTCACCGTGGCGTCTATCCAAAACAGTTTCTCGCCGTCGGGGTTGAACGTATATCTCGTATCCTTGCCGACGGCCGTGCGCGTGGCGAATCTCTCGGCGTTTACGGCGTCGTAGGCTTTCAGGCGCAAACTGACTTTCCCGACCGAACGGGACCCCAAGCCGTTTGCCTTGTCCTTGAACATACCGTCATAAATCTCAAGCTGAAAGGCCATATCCTCAGTCCTGTACGGCTGCGCGAACCATCTGTCCATGCCGTTTTCGTCCAAAATCACGACATCTACCATCGGTGAATCAGCGAAAAGCGAGGCGAAATACTCCGTCGTTCTTTCCTCGAGAACGCTGTAGGGATAGTATTTGCTTCGCCAAATCTGAATATCCGTGTTGTTCTCGGTAGGTAACAGCACAACGGTTATGCGCTTTTGCTCGAGCGCAAACAGGGGCTCTGGTAAAAAGACAAACAAGAACAATAAAACTAATAAAGCCACTCTGACGGCTTGCGCCGGTCTATTTTTCATAATAACGTCACCTCAATTGAGATTCTCCGAATATTGTACTATAATTTAGCACAGCTTGTGCGTATATTTTTTTAATTTTCGGAAGTTTAGTAAGATAATCATTAAGATAATCATAAGGAGGAATGGCAAAATGGCGATTGAAAACGAAAACGCTATCGACGCAAGAGCGCTATTTACTTTCAGTTACGGACTGTACATCGTGGGAACGGCTTTCGAGGGCAAGCTGAACGCTCAGGTGGCCGACGCCGTAATGCAGATAACGAGCGACCCTATCTACATAACCGCGGCTCTCAACAAAGCCAACTACACCACGGAGCTTGTCGAGAAAAGCCGGAAATTCACCGTATCCGTGTTCAGCTCTGACGTGGAAATGCCCTTCATCGGCATATTCGGCTTTCGCAGCGGGCGCAGCGAGGACAAGTTCGCGAAGTGTAAATATCGCCTGACGGAGAGCGGCCTTCCCATCGTCACGGAGCATGTTGTGGCGGCTGTCGAGGCGGAGGTGTCGGACATTATAGACGTCCAGACCCACAAGCTCGTCATAGGCAAGGTCATATCGGCCGAGGTTATCGCGCCCGGCGAAGTCCTGACTTACGCCGATTATCACAAGGTGAAGAAGGGCAAATCCCCGGCTGGCGCGCCTTCTGCGATATTTAACAATCTGAAATAAAGTCTGAAATAAAGTCTGAAATAAATCTGAAGTAAATCTGAAATAAAATTGGATATTCGCGAAATGCGCGCATCTGACTGGCGGGAGGCTGCGCGCATATATGCCGAAGGCATAAAGACGGGCGTCGCCACTCTCGAAAGCGAGGTTCCGCCATATGAAAAATGGGACGCGGCTCACCTGAAAGTCTGCCGCGTGGTTGCCGAATTGGATGGGTCTTTGGCGGGGTGGGCCGTTCTGAGCCCTGTCAGTTCGCGTTGCGTGTACGCCGGGGTCGCGGAGGTCAGCGTTTACGTCAGCGAGAGCAATCGCGGGCAAAAAGTCGGGACGGCTCTTTTGAACGCGCTTGTCGATGAGTCGGAACGGCAGGGCATCTGGACGTTGCAGTCTTCTATTTTAGAAGAAAATAAGGCGAGCAGGGCTTTGCATCTGCGGTGCGGGTTCAGGGTAGTAGGCGTCCGAGAGCGTCTCGGCCATGACGCGAGCGGGGTTTGGCGTAACATAATATTAATGGAAAGAAGAAGCCGGAAACCGTAAAATTTTCTAAAAATAGCGCGTAGCGGGGCGTGTTTTTTGGGCTCTCGCGAGAGCCGCGAGAAGTTTTTCCCTGAAAGCCGACAGGTCTTGCATGTCCTCCGGCAGGGGTGGCTGCGCTATAGTGGCGTTTTTGAGCCTTAAGGCATTGCTTTCGACGCGCAAGTCATAAGGGGGCAGCTCCATCTGAAAATGCTCGTCCAAGACGGCCTTGGCCCGCAAAAGCGCCGCTATCGCGGCATCGCTTTTTTCGCCTCCCCAGACCTCCGCGCCGTCCACCGATAATCTCACCCTTTTTGACGAGGTATCCGCGCTGGTCAGCAACAGGTGAAGCGGGATTTTCCGTTCGAGTCTTACGCGCAGACTTTTGAGCTTTTCACTCATGCTTTTTACCCGCTCTATCGATTCCGGGTGATCCATATATATGCCGTACTCTCTTTGCGGCTGCTTCAGCTCCTCGTGCATAAAGCCCTCCATGACCGTGACCATCGCGCTCGGAGAGTAACCCGACGCGATAAGGACATCCAACCCCATGCTGTCCGCCTCTTTTTCAAATTCTATGGTATAGCCGCTGGTTATAGCCACCTGAGCCACCTGCGCAAGGACGATAGGGGCCATAGCGCCTCCAGAGGCCAGCATGACGGCTAACGCCGCAAGCGTGATCTTAGACGATTTAGCCGACATTTTCATGCCGTGCTTTTGGTCTACGTGGACCATTTCGTGAGCCATAACGGCGGCTATCTCATCGTCTGAGTGGAGCAAATCCAGCATTTTTGTGGTAAAAAAAACAAACCCCCCCGGCAAACAGAAGGCGTTTGGAATATCAGACCGTATTATGCGCGTCTCATAAGGGATGGGACGGGTCATATGCGGCTTCAGCGCGTCCGTAATCATAGCGAGGCGCGCGAGCTGAGACGGATCGGATGACAACTCCCAGCGCTTTTCTATTTCCTCGACCGCTTTCCGGCCTATTTCTATTTCGCGGCTTATATCGGGGTCAAGAGCGGCGTCGCCCGATACGTTTTTGGGCGTCGCCGCCATAGACAAGGAAGGCTCAAAAAACGTAACGGTAAAAAAGGCGAGAAACGTAAAAAAAACGGCCAAAAATAGCGTTTTAATCCGAATCAAGACGACCGCCGCCCATTTTAGCGTATCCTGTCACCGCGGTGCGCGCGTGTTTCATCTGTAACATCCGCTCGCGAAGCTGCCGCACATGCTTCTCCAACTCCGCTTGTACGCTCGCCTCAGCCTCCATAAGATCCTTGGCCATGGCTCTTGTCACAGTGATAAGCTCCTTTAGCTCTTTAGATTCTTCTTCGGAAAATACCGCGGATAGCTTTTCCCAAAACACGTCAGAGCCTCTGACGTCTTCTAAGTTCAACATCGGCAAAGCGTCAGCCCAAGCGTCTGCGAGAAGCTGCAAACTCGAAATGACGTTCTGTTTTTCTTCGAGAATGGTGAGCAGTTCCTCCATATCGCTATTCAGAAGGATGGCCTCCAATTCTTTAGAGACCATCCTTCGCAGAGTTTCGTAGTGACCCTGCTCGCGAAGAAGCAGATTCTTGACCGTGCCCAGAAGTTCATCCATTAAGGCTGAACTCCCCGGGCTTCTTTTGCTCGCCTATAGGCTTGGCTGAGGGTTTGGCCGGCGCGGACTGCTGACCCTTGGGCTGCGGCGCGGGCGCGGCTTTGTTTGGCGCGACGGACAATGAATCAATGCCCTTGACGGCCTTCAAGTCCTCGTCCTCGGGGTGGGCCTCCTGATACTCTTTTAGAAGTTTCACCAAAGCCGCCTCCCAAGTCTCCTTGAGCTCCTCAAGCATAGACAGAACTAAAGTGATGTTCTTGGCTTCTTTTTTGATGTTGGCGTCGACGAGAAGCTGATACATGTAGTCATAAAGGCTCATGAGGGCGGTTGCCATTTCTCCGCCTTTTTCCTTGTTCAGGGTGACCATGAGTTCGCGTATGACGTTTTGCGCGCGCAGAATTTCCCTGTTGGCCAAGTCGTAATCCTGACCCTTGCCCTCTTTTGAAAGGGCGGCTTCCGCCATACGGCATGATTTAATGCCGATGTCGTAAGTGATAAGAAGAAGCTGTTCTTTAGTCGCAGTCGATATCTGCGTGGCCTGATAAGAAAATTGCGCGTCCTGTTGCATAAAATCTAACCCCCCTCGCGCCGACCCGTCCCCCGTTAAGAGAAGGCCTTTGCTATGTCCGCCTCGGTTGTGACTTTCGTGGCCTTTGAGACCGTCCCTTTTTTGATCTCAACTACGGATGGAAGCTCGATTTTCAGCTTCTCGACCATGCGCGAATTTTTATACCCGTCGATTATCGGTATCTTCTTGCCCTTCTCTTTGGCGATTTTCTCAGCCTCGTTTGAGAGGTGAGACTGAGCCGCGTCAGGGCTCGAGTAGAAGAACGCCGTCACGGACTCCGGCTCTAAAAGCGTCGAACGCAGATGTATTTGCTCGTCCACGTAGGCGGAGGCGCTCATAGCCGCTATCGCCCCGTCCGCCGCAGCCGTTATCACTTGCCGCAAGTGCTTGTCCAGCACGTCGCCTGCCGCGAAGATACCCTCCACCGACGTCTCCATATGCTCGTTTACGATGACCCAACCCGCTTTGTTGGCCTTCACAAGTCCTTTGAAGCACTCGTCATGCGGCGACTGTCCGACAAACACAAAGACGCCCGACACTTCAAGGTTGGAGATCTCGTTTGTCTTGACGTTTTTCAAGACCAAATGGTCTACAGGTCCATTCCCTTCTATACTCTCGACCACGCTGTTCCAGACAGGCACGATCTTCGAGTTTGACATTGCGCGCTCGATAGCGGCTCTGTCCGCGCGAAACTCGTCGCGCCTATGGATAATATACACCTTTGTGGCGAATTTAGTCAGGTAGACGCCTTCTTCGACCGCGGTATTGCCGCCTCCGATGACCGCGACCTCCAAGTCCTCGAAAAACGCTCCGTCGCACGTGGCGCAATAGCTTACGCCCTGCCCGATATGCGAGTCCTCGCCCGGGCATCCAAGACGCCTGAAATAAGCGCCTGTGGCTAATATAACGGCCTCGGCCTCGATGTCGCCCTTATCCGTCACGACAATTTTGGCGTCGCCCCGCGTCTCGACTTTTTTGACATCGCATAGGCGTATTTCGGTCTTGAACTTGAGAGCGTGATCGCGAAGCATATCGCCAAGCTCCGGCCCCGTGGCGTGCTGTACGCCCGGCCAGTTTTCTATCTCATCGGTGATGTTGATTTGCCCCCCCGTGGCTCCTTTTTCTAAAAGCAGCACGTCAAGCCCGGCGCGGCGGCCATAGATAGCCGCCGACATTCCGGCAGGCCCGGCCCCGACAATAACAAGCTCTCTCTTTTCCATGGTTTTCTCTCCTTATCTTTTTCGGCATTTTTGAACAGATAACTTTTGCTATTCCGCTGCATTTAGTTTGATTATACTATAATCATCATGCCGATTATGCCAGTTTTGAAAAAGGCCGCCTAAGCATGAATACGTATTTTTATTTTATACCAAGAACGCGATATTTGTCAGAAATGTTCTGAAATATCGCGCGCGTAGTTTACGTTGCGAAAAACGTCGCGCACAAAGACGCCGCCCAGCGCGACGGCCAACTCTTGATAATCGGCGATTATGGTGTTGACCCGTTCACAAAGACGTTTGACGGAGTGTTCGCCAAGCGCAAGCATTTCCTCAAGTGCGGGCAAGACGGACTTTCTGTAGACGGCGCAGAGCGGCTGAAGCCGCTCGCCGTCGTGAGGCGCTACGACATCGCAGCCGCCTAGGCCGTCGGCAAGCTCCAAAAGCCGCTTTGCCAACACTACGCTGAAAGCCGGCATATCGCAAGCCGTGACAAAAGCCAAGTCGCTTGACGCGTAGATAAGCCCGGCATGAATGCCGCCCAGAGGCCCGGAGTTGGGGTAAACATCCCTGACTTCTTTTACGCCCTCAATTTCGAGAGACCGCTGCTCTTGCCCACGCACAGTAATTATCTCGTTAAAGTATAAACGGCATTCCTCGACTATTCTTTGCGAAAGCGTTAGACCGCGCCATACGAACATGGCTTTATCCGAGCCAAAGCGGCTGCTTTTTCCTCCAGCCAAAATGATGGCGCTGACATTGGGGTATTCTTTCATTTCGAGGCATCTTGAAGCCGCTTGAAAGCCTCGGTGTTTATCAATTTCTTGTTCGCTCCGGCATAGTCTATCGCTCTTTTTCCGCTCTTGTCTCTTATACGTGCGTCAGCGCCGTTCTTGAGCAG
>BOCC01000059.1 GCA_026002715.1 Synergistales bacterium | reverse complement strand
GTTTTTATTCTTTAATCCCTTTAGAATGGCAGTCCTCAAAACCTGTTGAAGTTTTTCTCCGTCGTCCGGCAGAGGAACCATAATACCCAACTCCCTGCGGATTGTTTCGGCTTTTCTCAGAATGACTTTCAAAATAAGTCCGTCTATCGGATTGTTTTCCCCATAGAGCATCGTGCAGCGCACCTCGCGCGCCCTTTGGCCAAAGCGGTCTATGCGCCCTTCTCTTTGCTCGTGTCGGGTAGGGTTCCAAGCTAAGTCGTAATGCACAACGGCGTCGAAAAATTCCTGAAGGTTAATCCCTTCCGAAAGGCAATCGGTAGCGACTAATATACGGTTTTCCTCGCTTGCAAGCTTGTTCACTCGCTCCATGCGCTCTCCTGAGACGAGTTCGCCGCTGACGGCATCGATAGCGACGTCAGGAAACATCGACATCAACTTATCCGCTACGTATTTCGCGGTCGCTATATAACGGCAAAAAACTACCGGATGAAAGCCGTCGTTCAAAAGCGCGCGCAAATGTTTTTCAAGGGCGGCAAGCTTAGGGTCTTTTTCCGCGCCCTCCAAGGTACGCGCCTCGTCTATCAGTTTTTTCAGAGTTGCTCCGCCCTCGTCGTCCTCAATAGCCGCCGGCGGTTCGAGATCGGAGAGTGAAAGGTCGTCAGCGTTTCCTATGTCTTCGCTATCCATCTTCTCGAACCTCCCATCAAGTTTCGTCGTCAGGGCTTTTTCCGCCGCGGCGGGAGAAGATGTCACACACCTCAGAAGCGCGAGTGTGGCGAACCAAATCAAAGGAGAGCCTTTCCCCGCTTCAGCCTTGAGAGCAAGCGATGTGCAATAACTGCATACGTTATCAAAAAAAACCTCAAAAGCGCCGGAAAGCCGATATGTCCGCTCTGTCGTCATACGCGCCGGGAAAAAGTTCTGGTCTTTCCACTCCTCGATATCTTTTCGGCGGCGTTGGACAAAATATCGCGCAAGCTGCTCTCTCAACCTTTGCCGGTCTGAGCCGTCGTCATTTAGGTTGACAAAATCCTTTCGCAGCAGTGACAGCAAATTGTGAAAAGCATCATTATCCCCGCTATGGGGCGTTGCCGTAAGAAGTATCAGGTGACGTTCGCCGTCATCGGCAATTCTATCCAATAATTCAAAACGGCGCTGCCGCCCGCGTCCCCTCATGACGCAGGTATGCGCTTCGTCGACCACAATGCACTCAGGAGCCATATTCAAAAAATTGTCCCTGTGGCGGTCGGATTTAATATAATCGAGGCTTACAACCAGAAATGGATAGTTATCGAAGAGCGACCCATGAGGCGCCGCGCGCTCCAGTCGCGCGGCATTGGAAGCTGTCAGCGCTTCGGCTTGAATATTGAAATGAACCGACAATTCACCAACCCATTGCTCTACCAAATGCGGAGGGCATAGCACCACGAATCTCGATATTTCGCCGCGGTCAAGCAGTTCTCTTACAATCAATCCCGCTTCTATGGTTTTACCTATGCCTACGTCATCGGCTATCAGAATACGAACGGTTCGCTGTTTCAGAGCCATCATCATCGGCACAAGCTGATAAGCCCTCGGCTCGACCGCCACATTGCCAAAAGACCGGAACGGCCCGGCTCCTGAACGCAACTTGAGCACAGAGGCGTCGTAGAGCAGCTTAGCGGCGTCGTGAGAACCGGCGCGCTTCGGGTCAGGCGGAGGAAACAGCGCGCTTTGTATAGGTTCAGGCTCAAGAGACGCAAGCAGCGTCACTTTGTCCTCGTTGGAACCTCCAAACGGCCTGAGTTTTAGCGCGTCCCCCTCGGATTCCGGCAATACCACCCATTCCCTGCCGCGTGATCGAACCAACGAACCAGGCTCGAAGTTCAAAGGTCGTCACCCCAATTATCTATATTCTTGGCGTAAAAAATTTCCCGGGCGGCCTGCAGTATGTCAGTCCACTCGTTTTCGTCTCCCAAGAAAGACAGGACGCGAAAGCCCCTGCTCTCAAGATAGTCTCTTACCTCGCCAGAAACTCCTCCCATGAAGACGGCGCCCCTTGCGTCTTTATAGTACGCGTCAATAGTCGCGCGGTCGCCCATTATCTTTTTTGACAAAACATCTGGCATATTGCACCCGGACGCTTCGAGAAAAGCTAACCACCGAGAAAGCGAACTGTTTTTGCCGTTTGTTGTGGATTCAGCCTTTTTGGCTGCCGGTTGAACAGCGGAGTTCGCAAGCGCTATCAAAAACTCAAGCGCTTCCGGATCGTGTCTGTCTATCAATTTGTGTTCCATTTGGTTATAATACGAAAGAAGGCAATTATAGCAACCGGCTACGCATTCGAGATTCTGTTTTTCGCGCTCTTTCACGATGTCGAGAGAAAGCCTCCCATCCGGAACGTCATAGTGCATCGTCTTTAGAGCCTGACGCGCTATGAGAGAGAGCGTGTTTTTTTCGTTGCATAAACGCTGAAGCACTCCCGCTCCGCCCTCCGCCGACTCGTAGAACAAAAAAACTTTCCTGTCAGCGGCGTTTGGCAGAGGCTCAACGGCAAGTTCGGAGCTCTCTATCTGAAAAAATCGCTCCATGCCCGTCTCAAGCGCGGCCTGAATCGTCGCCAAAGAATTTTTATCCTTAAATTCCCTCTCAGGTTTTAGCGTGACCATATTTTTGCAATCTTCGACATACGGAACAATACGTTGCGGGCGCGCCTTTTTGTTGGCGGCGTCCTCGCTCGTGTTTTCGTCTCCCGCCTCATCCGGGCTGTCTTCCTTGCTCCAGTATCCACTCATGGGGTTTATGAAAAAACCCGCTTGATTTTTGTCTTTACGGCGGCGCCAACCCTTGTTGATACGCCAAATTCGCGCGGAAGGCGAGTAGGAAAGCGACGCGCAAAGCGTATCCTCGTAGCGCGCTTCGGCCTCCTGATCTTTTTGCGTGCCGGAGTAGGTGGTTTGTAATTCAAATCCTTGCCTCCGGCGTTCTTCGTCGTTAGCGGTAATGCGCTCGACGCGAACCGTTTCAACGGTCTCTATCCGATAGAGATCACTCATTCTGCCTTCATCTGAGAGAGATTTGCCGCAATGCTCGCATACGTTTTGAACCGGTTCCGGGTTGGACGGAGAGTCCCCGAGATGACAATAACCGCAATCCGTGCAGATGCGCGCGGATATAGTCCCGAGCTTAGCTCCGACCGAATCGGTGTTGACCGCTCCGGCGCTTAGTTTTGCTCTCACAACTCTAAAAGTGTTGCCTTGATGGTATAGGAGGCTGCGCGGGCCAAATTCAGAGAGCGCAAGGAACCTTGACCGCGTCACCATACGTCCCTCGCGTTCCGCACCTCCCTTTCCCTGTCCGGCAGGAATCCAAGCCATTAGTGGCAGTCTCGGGAAATTGTATCCTGGCAAAAAACCTTGGTTAGCCAAATATCTGTAGATATAAAAATCAGAGACTGAAGTGCCCCTGTCAGAAATCGAGGTGAGGAGGTTAATCTGGTTTACGGCGCTGTCATGGCGCGCGCGGGCGTCACGTTTTTCCTGGACCGAATAGGAAAAGCCGTCCATTATCGTGCGGGCTTTATCCCTTTGCTGTTCGGTCGCCCTGAGAAGATCTCTCCATCTGTCGAACGCCTTGTTAAATTTCACGGGAGCTTCTTTGACGAGTCTTTCCGCATACCCCTCCGAGTACCAGGGGGCATTTTGCAGTTCGCCCGAAAGGGCCTTGATCATGTTATTCATCAAGCCGAACGCCTCATCATGGGTTTTTGGCGAGTTACAGTGTTCTCTGAGCTCGCTTTTAAGCGGTCTCGCAGGATCGTCGAGTTCTATTAAAGGAGCGATGCGTGAACCAAGCTCATATTCCACGCGCGAGAGCCAAAGCGCCAGCAGATGACTGTCAAGAAGGTCTTTGTTGGTCAAATCAATAACGGGCGGCTGCACATTTCCCTCTACTATTTCAGTTCTATTGTGAAAATACCATTGATCGTGCGGACTCTGAGCCGCGCAATAAGCAAAAATCAGCGCGGCCTGCCCCGACCGCCCCGCTCGCCCGCTTCTTTGAGCGTAATTGGCCGGGGTGGGCGGTACGTTTCGCATATAAACAACATCAAGCTCGGATATATCCACTCCCAACTCCATTGTCGGAGAACAATAGAGTATAGGAAGCGGCAAAAATGGCTCGTCCGAATGATTTGTCTCCCACTCTTGACGGTCTTTTTCCTTATAGCGGAAACGCTGTTCGAGGGCTTGACGTTTATCGCCGTCCACCTGCGCTGTATGCTCATGCGCTTCAAGGCTGAAAATGTCGTAATTGCGCGCACCCAAGCTCTCAGCGGTTTTTTCATAGAGCTCTTTGAAATATTGATTCACTGTTTTGTCTTTTTCGCCTGATATTTTCCATTCAAGACAGGAGGGTTTTAGCCTATAACCGACCACACCTTTTTCAATGGGGACACTTTGCAAATAACCATACTTTACGGCGGCGTCTATGGCGTCTTTCACAATGCTGAGAATTTCATCGCCCTTCGCGCCGCGTACCGTATCTCCTATGTCGGAAGAGTCCAAAAAAACTTTATACTTTATCTCGCGCACCAAAGCGGATCGCGGCCCCACAAACACAAAGTCCGTGTCCTGCCTACCTTTAAGCATAATCTTTTCAAAAGAAAGCGTGCGCGCCGATTGAGTGAGTTCGTCATCCTCCAAAGACCATGGCCACACTAAATGCACAGTTGCTTCATGTTTTGTCTTGTCGATTTCCGTTCGTCCCAAAAAAGGAGAATCAATGCACAATTGCTTTCTTAATCTGTCGAAAATCAACCTGTACAATTTTTCGCGCACGTCAGGCGGGTAAGCGCCAAGGGTCTCGGCGCAGTTGCGAAAAGCGCTCTCGTCACGGCATAGACTTTCCAAGTCGACGTAATCTATCTCTATTAACTTCAGTTGTTCGAGGTTTGGAAAATTATATCGCCACCCCTGATACTGGTCATAAAGTAATCTGTAACCCAGAACACGGCAGAGGGCCGTTTTTGCCAATTCGCGTCCCTTGTTATTGGGGTGGCGCGCGCGCATATACTCGGTGTTGATTTTTTCTTCATCTTTATTGAACCCCAACGCGGAGAAAACAGCGCTCGGCAACTCCCCCTCCGACAATCGGCCTCCGTTTGCCTTGAGTGCGCCCAAAAGTCCGGCCCGCAACAATAACTGGAACATAAAATCATTGAAATGACCGGCCTGAAGCGCGGCATCCTGACGATTATCGATAAAACCAAGGATTTTGTTGTTCTTGCCATTTCCCTTTTGCAACTCACGCATCGTGGCAAGGGTCAAAATGGTCGTGGCCGAAGAACGCCCTTCCCCGGAGAGCCCCACAAGGCGGTTAATATCTTTGCCGCGAAAGTCGTGCACTGCCCCGCACTTCACACAATAACCGAACCTTCCCTGCATATACCAGAATGGAGTGGAGCCAAAACCGTCTTTTTTGCCGTATTTATCGATAAGCACTTCCTCCGGAACTCTTTTTTTGCGGGTGGGTTTTAGTTTGAGCGTTCCGTCTTTGTTGTAGTCAAACCAATCGTCAGGCAGTTCTTCCTCTTTTCCCGTAAAACGCTGCCCCTCTGTTTTGGGGGCTACAAAACCATAATTAACATTCTCTTCGTCGCTTGAAACATCGTCGATTTCGCGGCGCTCAAAGTTGTCGTTGTTGCACCGGACGGGATGATACTCTTGACCGCATTCGCGACAAAAATATGTGTAAAAAAGAGGAATGTTATCTTCTTTGCGCAGCGGAGCGTATATCTGTTCGTCAAGCGTGACAGTTCTGTCGCCCGCCGGTTCCAAAGTGCAGGACACTCTGCCGGGGCCGCTTATAAATTGGTGAAGCTTAAACGCGAACGGCGCTTTTCCTAAAGGGGTTTTTATGTTTTGCACGGAAACGAGGAAGTCACGCAGGATGTCATCCGCAACTTCTTCGCTCACCTGAGCGTCTTTCGCAAACTTAGCTATAGCCTCCCGCAAATCCAAGGGCTTGGCTCTTTCATTTTTCAAATTATCAGGCGTCATATTTATTCCAAGCGTCAGTTCTACCCAAATAGACATGGGGTCAGAACGAAATTTTTCGTAGTCATAGCCCGTTTTATGCCACCTACGCGGCTTGGATTTCATATCTTCCGCAAGCTGGGCTTTGATTTTGCCTATATTTAGACTCTCATCCGTCACTCGCTCCAATGTTTCGCCGATGACCTCGCCACTCGTAATCGGGACGCCAAATAGCTTGCTTGCCGCGGCTTCAGGTGTAATTCCGTTATCATCCCGCATATTCCGAGATTTCATCGTCGCTGATGTACCTATGCAGATCATGTTCGGCCCGCCTAAATGTTCACGTATTCTACGTACCAGCATGGCGACGTCGGCGCCCTGCCTGCCTCTATATGTATGCAGTTCGTCAAGAACGAGAAATTCAAGCCCTTTGCAATTCTCTATTATTTTGCGGTCAAGTTCGGTGTCATAGCGAGTCAGAATAAGCTCCAACATCATGTAGTTGGTGAGCAGGATATCCGGAGGATTCTCGGCAATATTCTTTCTTTCCCCCTCATCTTCCTGACTGGTGTATCGCTCGAAGGAGAAAGGAGCCTCGCCCTGAACGAAACCGAGATATTTTTTGAGCTCTTCCTTCTGACTATTGGCAAGCGCGTTCATGGGGTAAATTATAATCGCGCTGGTTTTTCTCTTAACGCCTCGCTCTTTGTTTTTTAGTATGCGATCCACAATTGGAATGAAAAAAGTCAGGGATTTCCCTGAACCGGTCCCGGTAGTCACAATAAAGCTTTTGTTATTTTGCGCAAGCAGAATAGCCTCAGCCTGATGCTTATACAGTGTCAGCGGGTACGTCTCTTTGTTGTCGTCTTCATAACGAAATATTTTCGCGCAACCGGAATGCAGTATTCCGTTACATACATGATCTTCGATAGTGCCTTCTTTTTTGTAATGTGGATTTATTTGTATCATCGTATCGGGCCAGTAGCGATTTTCTTCGTACGCGAGCTCGACTTTTTCCAGAATATCCCGCGATACAATTTTTGAGAAGCTTCTGGAGAAGTTCTGATAATCTTTCACTATTTTGTTTTTGAGATCAAATACACTTTGCATCGCCAACACCCCCTAAAGAATTATATATATGTTTGCCTGAACTGTCACCATTAAGGCTTAGCCTGCATGGATTATAAAATCACACTTAGTTCGAGGGTGGATTGAAAATAATATATTGTCAGAACACCATCTTGTACAATTTACATGCTTCCAACTATACAAAATCGTTACCTACTCCACCTCCTGCTTTTATCCAATTGGCGCGGCTTCGTTATGCTCTTGATACGGTAATCGTCATTCGTTATCTCAACTCGCCGCCCAATGAACGCCTCCACCTTTGGCAAATCATCACGCGATACGCCGTGGAGTATCAAATGTTCGTCAGATATGGCCTGTACGGCGTAAGAATGACCATCGTCGTCTTGTTCATAAACCTTTATGACACGACCAACATCAATGAAAGCTATTCCTTTGGAGTTATCCTGTGAAGCAAATTTCACGCCCTGTTTCGTCACGCTCATCGAGAACCCAGCCAGTCCGATGTATTCCTGGGTCTCATTGACAGTTGCATTATTCGGTCTTTCCAACAGAAGGATTTGCTTGTTTTTGCGGTGACGCCATTTCTCGGCTTCCTCGGTCAGATTCAGGTTGAGAAGCCACTGTTTGTAAGACATGAAGGCCGCAGATTGAATCTGAGAAGATTTCCGCTGTTCTTTCTGCTTTTCCTTCAACACTCCACGTTCGTAAGCGTGTTTCGTCGCCAGAATCGAATGCTGCCGGTTGATGACCTGCCGCGACGCGCCCTTGCCGAAAGATTCGGAGAGTCCTTGACGTTCGATTTTTTGCCGTGTCTACAATTCCTTCTTATCTTTCTGTTGTGCCATATAAAGCCGTTCGCGATTTTCTTTATGTTCCGTCCTGGCGCGGCTGTAGGCGTTCCAATTTTCATTATTCCGGTTTACGTCGTCGAGAGGTTTGGGGTCATGTTTTTTCGATTTGTCGCCATAGATGAACTGCGCAAGATGGTGAATCTCCTGATACAGCCCCAATTGCTTTTCGAGTTTGCTCAACGCCAGATTACGGGACACGTCGCTGGCCTTCACGGTTACGTCATCGATAACGATGACCGCGCCAGAACCTTTTTTCTGGTACTTCATCCCGTTGAGAGACAGTAGGTTGTAAAAATCTTCCCACGCCGATAATCCTTTGAGCTTATCTTTCAATAAATTCTGGGCTTTACGTATGGCCGACTGTTCGCCGGTAAGGTTTTCCATGTCCTGAACCTTTTGGGGTATCACGTTGTCCGGTGAAAATGATTTCCTGACAATTTCTCCCTGCTCGTTCACCTCGCTCCATGTATTGTTCTCAGTTTGCCAGCCCTGAGCATGCTCGATTCTCCGCGCCGCTCGTTCCATACCCCGCCGCGTCCATCCGTGAGCCGGGTTGACCGCCTTCAATGTGTTGGAATTGACCCTGTTGACACAGATATGCAGGTGCATGACGGGGTCTCCACAGCGTTTGTTCAAATGAGCGGCAGATTCCATTTCGGTCGTCGCTGTCTCAGCTGAAATCAGATTGACGCAATCCACAAAAGCAACCTTCTCCGTATCCGAACGCCGCTTCGATTTACCCGCTATATAATCATTCAGCCCGCCGAATGAGCCGTTACTTTTCGGGCTCGATATGTGCTTCCCTATCATCCAGATACCTTCTTATCTCCAGAACTATAGCTGCCATGTTATCGAGGATCGCGCCGGTTTTGTCCTTGTGTTCGCCTCCGGTGTCGGTGTAGTATTTTTTCAGCAGCCCTCCAAGTCGTGACAGCTCATTGATACTTTTGGTGTCGATCTTCGCGTGCTTCGGAACGTGAACGTAACCGCGCAGCGATCTTGACCGAATGAACGTCGAAACGGTGATTTCAATCTCTTTTGCGTTCGCCTCAATTTCGGAGTATTCGTCGTCGGTACACATAATCGTGACCTTGCGGCTCCGTTTGAGATCATTCTTCTGTTTTGGCCTTGCCATCTCTTCGGCCTCCATTTTTATTTTTTGTTTCAGGCTGAAAGCAAATGAGAAGCGACAGCACCGAGTGCTTTACTGTAACTACCCGAAGGAACTCTGAAAGAGTTTCTACCGGGTAGTTACCGGCCTGTCTGGTACCGAGGGACATTTTCGGGATAAAGCGCCTTTTGAGTACCTTTCGAAGAACTTTTTGGGAGTTTTTCGGGAACTTTCCCGTTCCGGCAGATTCGCGAGCTGCGACATCAATTCCGTCACAACGCCCTGTTGAATTATTGGGCTCTTTTTCTTCATATCGTTGCTCCCTTCGTGAAAAATCTGAAACTTTTTTCGTTTCGGATATGACCGTTTGAACATCCCGCACTACCCGCACATACCGCAGTGTTTTTACCCGCGAATTTTCACTCCTTTTCCGCCTGTGTCATTCGGCCTAAAGATCGGCATTATCGCCCCTCGTTCTGGATCGCTACACGTTCCTCCAGGTCGTCCTCGAATACAAGCAATTCTTTTTTTGCGGGTAGTGCGGGATGTGCGGGTAGTTCCGCAACTACTTCCCGAAAAGGAACAGGTAATGGTTTATCATCTGGAGTACTTACCAACTGCCATCGCGATTGTTTCTGGTGCCAGTCTGGAGGAGCTTCTTTCCGTTTTTTCAAGGCAAGCCCCAGACGCTTTGAGAAACCCTTGTCTCTCATGTCGCCAAAACTCTCCGGCAGCATGAATTTCAGAGAGTTACGATCTTCGCGATCATAAAGAGAGGCGCTTTCATCTGAGATTCGTTCCGACAAAGCTTTCGTCGAAAACGCAGTATTGGCTCCGAACGTCTCGAAAATGGCGTTCAAAAATGCGCTCCATTCGTTTAATTCATCATCCGTCTGATCGTAAAGCTCTTCGAGATTCGCCAGGAAGTTCTTCACCCCGCAGTATTCGAGAATGCCTCCGACAATACGGCTCCAAGTTTCATAGCTTCCCAGAGGACGGCCCGACCATGAAGGTTTGCCATTGATGAACCATACCCGCGCCATTGTCAGCAGGGCAACGACCATCTCCGCTCTGTGACTGATTGCCCAGGCGGGAAGTTCCCGTTTGAAATCTCTGGAATCCCGCAGCCACGGTCTAGGAAGATTGGCGTTGAGCCGTATCCAGTAAGCGCGTCTAGAGATGTCACCGCCAAGTCGGATATTGTTCCCAGTTGCTATCCATATAGCTCGCGAATGCAAATGAAGAACTTCGGACTTACCTAAAATTCTGTCCGTCCACTCCGATGTAGTCAAAACCGCCGAGAGCTGCCCACTGCAAATGGTTCTCTCCACATTGTCAATGATGATGACCGGACGACCGGCGATAAGAAGCGACGTTATCTTTTTTCTCCATTCCTCGTCGTCCCGCACTTCGGGGGAGAGAGGAAGTTCATGTCCTGATGACACAATGGAGACGAGCTGGGCGAGCCTAGTCTTTCCCGTTCCTCTGGTCGGCGCGTCGATAAGGGCGATGGGAGCAATGCCCACGATCTCTTTCACGGCGGCGGTGAGCAGCAGACCCAGTGCGTTATCGCGGGAGGCCTCGTCCTGAAAGGGAAAATCCGAGAGGATATCGAGCAGGAAACCCGCCGCGTTTTCAGCGTCCTTCTTCGTTGGTGTGTCATGGATTTTCGGTATTGGCCCGCCTGGGTGATAGTACAATTCGGAGGCCGGGTCATAGCCCGGCCTGTCCAAAATAGTTCCGTCTTTCCGGAGTACGGGTATTTCGACGATCCCTCTCAACCTCGGAAAAGGCCAGTGTCCGCGATTGACGATGGCTTTAGCCAGAGTTTCAGGAGGGAATACTCCCACAGTCACGGTATCCGAATCGCTTTTGCCTCGAACGCGGATAAAATCCGCTGACCGTGACATTATCTCCGGCATGGCCTCTGCACCGACAAACCCCGCTTTGAGGCAACCCTCTGAATCCGTAATGATTCGAGCAAGCCTATCTCCCCGCACGTACAGAAGTGGTTCTGCCTTACCAGCGGCGCTGATGGCCTCGATAACCTCATCTGTAAAGTCACGCAATTGACCATTGCCAAGCGTTATAATGGGGAAAATGGCGGTGTTTTTACGGCTTTTTTCCAGAATGTTGTTCTCTGGAATCTTATTATCTGGCATCTGTATGTCGCCTCCTAAATGACCTGCTGAGGGACGAGGTTATCTACCCACGATTTCAGATCTGTGGTACGGTAGTAACGACGACCACCTACAGAGACAAAAGGAGGGGCCGGAGTTCGGTGTTAGGGTGTTTCCATGACGCGAGATCTGACTGTCATGCCGACCACCTCCAAATAGAATGCGAACGACAAAACAAACGCCAGCAGTCGGGGATGTATACAAAACGCCGCAGATAGGAAAAACTATTCGATTTGCTGTAAAAAGTTTGGGATAGTTTTAGTGCTGTGTGATGTGAAAACCCGGGCGGGTCTCCTTGATCTGAATTTCCTGAATCGTCGTTACCACCACCATCATTCGACAATCGCACGAAAGACGGACGCGATGCGGCGCGGTATGAACGCGCGTTGTTGCGTACATGAAGATTACGGGTGTATTTCACCTCATAACGATTGCAGTCATTTTTCACTTCATTACGCCCTCGATTGAAAGCACGTTTCACAAATCCGTAACACTCAGCCGTCGTTTTCGACAGAGAACACTCTTTTTCTTCTTCTCTGAAAAAATCCCTGCCTTTGCCTTTCCAGTTAGCGACAGACCGAACAATCTGATTCACGGTTTGCCACGTGAAAGCCCAAAAAATACCGATAATCGCGAGAAGAAAAGAATCAAATCCGACAAAGAAAATCCATTGTACTCCGGTGGACTTCCAAAGTGCCAGGAAAAGAAATGCGCCTAACACCAAAACACACCATGCCATAAAACCGGCGTTGGAGATTTTGAATGATGATTTGAATGCTTTTTTCAGCTTCTCGTCCGATGTTGCTTCGATATTTACCATCATTAATGCGTTTTCCTCCTTTCCGCCGTCTTCAGCTTACGGCTATTGCCTCTTCCTATAACGCCATGCAACCAACC
Source organism: Synergistales bacterium (assembly GCA_026002715.1). Lineage (GTDB taxonomy): Bacteria > Synergistota > Synergistia > Synergistales > Aminobacteriaceae > BNVG01. The sequence continues at coordinate 1,946 of BOCC01000059.1, read as the reverse complement.
AAAGAACATTCCCTTGTTCCAAGTTTGTTCCACAACTTCAACTCCCGTAACCGTTCAAGCCAGGGCAAACGCATAAAAAACCACAGACAGATCTTGAATCTATAGAAAAGAAGTGATAAAAATAGAACTATTCCATAGAAAAGAAAGGGGTAGCTCTATATGTCTTTAAAAGCCACAAGCATTCACGAATATTTCAGAGAACTTACAGACCCACGTTCAAATTCCTATACACGCCATTTGCTTATGGATATTCTGGTTATCGCTCTATGCGCAACTATCGGCGGAGCTGAAGGCTTCAATGATATTGAACTCTACGGAAGAATGAAAGAAACTTGGTTTCGTACCTTTTTGGATTTACCAAACGGAATACCTTCACACGACACATTCAACAGAGTCTTTTCATTACTGTCGCCTGAAGAGTTCTCAAAGTGCTTTATCAAATGGACACAGTCTTTAGCTAAAAAACTCGAAGGCGTCGTCGCTATTGACGGAAAAACTCTGCGCAGGTCCTTTTTATCAGCGTCAAAGACAACTGCATTACATATGGTCAGCGCTTGGTCGTCAGAGAATAAATTAGTATTGGGACAAATACGCACTGCTGCGAAATCAAACGAGATAACAGCTATTCCAGAGCTTATCTCCATGTTGGATATCAAAGGTTGCACAGTAACCATAGACGCTATGGGTTGTCAAAAAGACATAGCTCAAAAGATAATAGACAATGACGCCGATTATGTTTTAGGCTTGAAAGGCAACCAAGGAAACACTCTTGACGCGGCAGAGTTTCTTTTCAAATGCGAAGAAAAAGACAACTTTAGAGGTGTGTTCCACACTGAATACGACACGCCCCGAAAAAATCATAGCCGTATAGAGAAAAGAGAAATATATTCCATTGGCATACCGAACGATATTAAAGAATTTGCAGAATGGCCTGGACTGAAGAGTATTACGATGGTGGTATCAACACGCCAAATTACAGGGAAAGAACCAACGATAGAACGGCGGTTTTACCTGAGCAGTCTACCTGCTAGAGCGGAGCAGATTGGAAATGCTATTCGCGCTCACTGGGGAATAGAAAACAGCCTGCATTGGATACTCGATGTTGATTTCAGAGAAGATTACGCTCGTAATCGTAAAAATCACAGCGCGGAGAACATGGCGATACTTCGTCATATAGTCGTCAACTTAGTAAAGAAAGAAAATTCCTCAAAAACAAGTTTCAGGGGTAAGCTTCTCAAAGCGTCATGGAGCGATGATTATGTGCTCAAACTACTTTCTCTGAATTGATGTGTTTATACTTTGTTGTCCTTTTTCGCAGTTTTTAGTGATTGACAGATAAATGGATAACACGGATTACATAGGCTCAGGCAAGATTCAGCGATACCCTCAGCAGCCGATACAAAGACATAACCTCACCGGGAGTTTTGATTGGGATTCTCTATCATTCGCAATTGAAGATGAGTACGCCCAAAACTATGAATACATGAAGAACAATCTATAACAGTGGATAGGTGGTTGTTTTCAAACGAAGCGACATAGCCGGATTATCGTGGAAACGACCGTCCTTGGTGGGTTGCTCTTTTTTATGCGTTTGCCCTGCCGTTCAAGCCCTTACCTCTGGACAAATACATAAAAAATGCTAAAGTAAACATATAACTCAACTTTCGCAGCGAGTTTTTCACTGATAAAAAGTTGATATAACTGAAATAACTGAAATAACTGAAATAAATGCCAATAAAAACGGCACAAATATTACCTATAACAGGCATTTTTGAGGTGAAGTATTGAAATTAGGGTTCCCATATCTTGAAAATATAAATATTACTCCGGCATTCAAAATAAGTAAAATTATGTTAGAGTAAATGTATGAAGATAAATGAGATAAATTTCACAGAAATAGCGGCGTCGGACAGCAGGGCATTAACGCCTGAGGCTTTATGCGAAAG
>BOCC01000058.1 GCA_026002715.1 Synergistales bacterium | reverse complement strand
ACGGGCGAGCATATCTTTGACGTGGTTAAGCATATTCCCAAAATGGCGGAGTGCGCGCTCAAAATGGTACACGACGCCGTTACGGCGTTTGTGAATCACGATTTAACGCTTGCTAAAACCATAATCGACACCGACGACGTGGTGGACAACTTGTTTTGCGACGTAAAAGCCGAGATCTCCGAAGTTCTGAAGCGCGGTATGGACATTCACAACAACACGGTTGACTTTCTGATGATCGCGAAATATCTGGAGCGCATAGCCGACCACGCGGTGAACATCTGTGAGTGGGCGGAGTTTTCGCAGACGGGAAAACACAAGGACAAGCAAATTTTATAACCCAAATTTTATAACCTACAGAGGGCGGAAAATGCCGACGCTGATTTATGTAATCGAGGACGACGAAAACATTCGCGTAATGCTTCAAATGGCGCTCGCTTCTTTCTCATACGGCGTAACAGCGTTTGACAACGCGGAGGACGCGCTTGCCGAGTGCGAAAAAACGATGCCGTCGCTCTTGATATTCGATATTATGCTGCCCGGAATGGACGGGGTGAGCGCGGTCAGGCTGCTGCGGGCAAAAGATAAAGCCGTGCCTGTGCTTATGCTCACGGCTAAGGACACCGAGGTTGATAAGGTCGTCGGGCTTGACGCGGGCGCGGACGATTATTTGGCAAAGCCCTTCGGCGTTATGGAGCTTGCGGCGAGAGTTCGGGCGCTTTTGCGAAGAGGCGCGCCGCAAGACGAGCCGATGATTACGCAAGGAGACTTGACAATCAACTCCGCGTCAAGAGAGGTCAGGATTGGCGGCGGTTTAATTGAACTGACGTATAAAGAGTTTGAGCTGCTGCTGTTGCTCGCGAAAAACAAGGGCAGAGTAATGCCGCGCGACGAACTGTTGAACGCGATTTGGGGTTATGATTATTGTGGCGAAACGCGGACGCTTGACGCGCACATAAGGTCGCTGCGCCGAAAGCTTTGCGACGACGCCGAAAATCAGACGTATATTAAGACGGTGCGCAGTGTGGGCTACCGCTTTTGTGAGGGCAAAGTATGAGAAAAGCTATATATATTAGGTTTGTTGTTATTGCCTTGATTACGGCTGTATTGTGCGGCGTAATTTCAGCCGCGCTCTTCGCGTTGAACGAGGAAGAACAGACGCGGGGACATCTTTCCGCGCTCTGCTTCGCCCTGTCGCGGATATACGAGGTCAATACCGACGCGCGTTACTTGTCAGGCTTTGCCGACGGCGGGCGGGTCACGATTATCGCGCCGGACGGTACGGTTTTGGCGGATTCAAGCGCGGACGCCGACACGATGGAAAATCACGGCAGGCGCGAGGAGATAATAAGAGCTAACGCAAAAACCCCTGTCACGGTAAGCCGAAAATCCGCAACTCTCGCCGCTCCGTTTATGTACGCGACGCTCAAGCTGACGGGCGGCAATATCCTAAGATTAGCGCGGAGGTACTCCGGCATAGGCGGAAGCGTTGTCCGCCAGCTTCCAAGCGTGATAGCCGCCCTGACGGTCGCGCTTTTTATCGCGGCGTTTACGGCCAATACCTTCACTAAAAAGGTCATATTTCCGCTCGAAAAAGCGGCGGACGATATTGCCGCCGGAAGCTATGACGCGCTGAGCGGCGGCGGTTACTATGAGGTTGAAAAAATCACGGGCAGAATCAAGGCTTTGCTTGATAAAATCAATACTTCGCAACAGGAAACGGCGGCGGAAAAATATAAAATCGAGTACATTCTGTCCGGTATGCCGGAGGGTTTCGTTCTGCTTGACGCCGACAAAAAAATACAGCTTGCGGGCAAGAGCGCGAAAAAAATATTCCGGTGCGGGTCTGACGTTTTAGGGCGGGACATATCGGTCTTGACGCGCAACGTAAAAATCGCGGAGAGCGTTCAGAAAGCCGTGACGGAAAACTCTTTCGGCATTTTCGATTTGAATATAGACGACGCGGTTTATTCCGTGCGCGTGTCGCCCGTTTCGGAGGAGGAATTTGGCGCGCTCGGGGTGACGATTTTGCTTGTTGACGTAACGGCGGAGCGCCGCGCGCAGTCGCTGCGGAGCGAATTTTTCACCAACGCCTCTCACGAGCTGAAAACGCCTATCACCTCCATTATGGGCTTTTCGCAAATGCTCGAAAACGATTTGGTCGATAGGCAAAAGAGCGCGGAAATTTGCGCCAGAATTTCAGCGGAATCACAAAGAATGAGCGATTTAATTGCGGATATTTTGACCATATCGCGCCTCGAAAGCGAAACCGCGGCTGCCGAAACGGAAAGCGTGGATTTGGGCGAAGTCGCGAGCGGCGTATCAGACGCGCTTGCCTTTCAGGCGCACGAAGCGAACGTCGCCGTGAAGCTTGAGCGCGCGGAGGTACGTGTCAACGCCAACCGGCAACAAATGCACGACTTGCTGAACAATCTCGTCGATAACGCAATCAAGTACAACGTGCCGAACGGAAGCGTAACCGTCAGCGTGCAATCGCAAAAACGCGGCGCGGTTATAACGGTCGCCGACACTGGCATAGGGATAGCGCCCGCCGCGCAGGGCCGTATCTTCGAGCGCTTTTACCGCATAGGCGCGGGGAGCGGAAAGATGGTCGCCGGAACGGGCCTGGGGCTTGCGATTGTAAAGCATATCGTGAGCGGTCTGAGCGGCGAGATAGAGCTTGAAAGCGCGGCGGGCAAGGGGACGAGGGTGACGGTGGTTTTGCCGGAACACCGGTCATTTGTGTAGCGATGTTTTTCGGTAAGAACACCGTGTATGCCGATAAATCCCCTATGACCTGTGTCATGAGAGAGCTGTAAGTTCCGGCTGTGTCGACTCATCGACCATTAACTTTTTTGTTACCTGAAATCCCGAAAAAATTTATAGCTACATTGGCTCTGAAATAAAAAATGCCTCAAGTATTCGTTTCTGTTCTTTTGTCAGTGGAAACAGTATTCTGTGTCCATTTATATACTGTACTCTGATCCAAGGCTTGGTACTGGCTGTTTGCTAAACTTTACCATGTCAGGACTCTCACCCGACTATATTACGCACACCGAACTGGCGCACCCCCTTAACTTTTTTGACCGATTGTACCATGTTTATACCGGTTGCAGAAGATATTGAACAGGTTCTAAGGCTTCTGCGCAGTATACACCTTTTATGAAATTTTGTGAGATATTATTGGGTTCTCTGCTGGACAGCAACCCCTTTGCGCCCAACGGGGGGAAAAAATGGGGGAACTCAAAACTATTTATCCATTGCAATATAAAGTCTTTCAATATATAATCCGCAAACAGCATATCCACGCATACATTCACGAAGGGGGCATACCCATAAGGGGCCAATCATGCGCGACGTAGAATCCATTTTCGAGGAAATGAGAAACGCTATACCGGCCGGGCCTGTCAGAATCAAGGAGGCTGTGGACAAAGGAAAGAAAATCGTGGGGTGTTATTGCGCCTACACGCCTTACGAGGTTATACGCGCCGCCGGAGCTATTCCGGTGACTCTTTGCAGCACGAGCGACAAGCCGATAGCGGCCGGCGAGGAACACCTGCCGCGCAACCTCTGCCCGCTGATAAAGTCAAGTTACGGGTTCGCCCTGACTGATACGTGCCCGTATTTTCATTTTTGCAGCGTTGTTGTCGGTGAAACCACCTGCGACGGCAAGAAAAAAATGTACGAGCTTCTGAACCGGCTTCGCCCCACGCACGTCATGCAGCTTCCCCAAACCTACGCCGACCCCGCTTCCCTCGCGCTTTGGAAGACCGAGATAGAGCGTCTCGCGCGGCGTCTCGAATCTGAGCTTGACGTGACCGTCGCGGAAAGCGACTTAAAGCGCGAGATAGCCAAGCGCAACGAAGAGCGCCGCGTATTGGGAGATTTTTACGCGCTATCCACTTTAAACCCCGCGCCCCTGAGCGGTCTTGAGCTTAACATCGTCAATGAGTTTTTTAAAGTATCTTTCGGCGATGAGAAATCCTTAGAGCTTATCCGCGAACTCACCTCTCGGCTCCGTGAGAACTACAAAGAGGGCGAACGCAGAGTGGCTCCAAAAAAGCGCGTCATAGTCACGGGCTGCCCGACGGGAAAGAGCTTGGAAAAGGTCTTCAACGCCATAGAGGAAAACGGCGGAACTATCGTGGCCTTCGAGAACTGCGGGGGGATAAAGCCAAACTATGAGCTCGTCGATGAGACGCTTCCGCCGTATGACGCGTTGGCCGCAAAATACCTCGGCATACCCTGCTCTTGTATGTCGCCAAACAACAAGCGGCTTGATTTGCTTGAAAAGTTGGTCGCGGACTATTACGCCGACGGGGTTGTCGACGTAATCCTTCAGGCTTGCCACACATATAATGTGGAGACGTTTTTGGTACGCGAGCGCGTGAAAGTCCCCTATATCGCCGTTGAGACCGACTACTATCAGGGCGATGCCGAGCAGCTCGCCACTCGCATGGGCGCTTTTATTGAGATGATGAACTGAGGGCTGAAACTAAAAATGTACACGATAGGCGCCGATATAGGCTCAGTGGCAGTGAAGGTCGTTTTGCTGGAAGACGGGGAATGGCGGGACGGCATTATAGTCCCCACGGGTTGGAACCCAAAAGACTCCGGCTCGGAGGCTATATCGGCTATTCTCAATCAAAACGACCTCACGCGCGCTCATATTGCACGCGTCGTTAGTACGGGGTACGGCAGAAATTCCATAGAGTGCGACGAAAGAATCACCGAGATAACCTGCCATGCTAAGGGCGCGAAGATTATTTTTGAGCGCGGCGGTGTCCGTTTTGTCTTGGACATAGGCGGGCAGGACAGCAAGGCCATATCGCTCGATGAAAAATGGAACGTATCGGACTTTTTGATGAACGACAAATGCGCTGCCGGCACGGGGCGCTTTTTGCAGAACATGGCCGTCATGTTGGAGTGCGAGCTTAAAGACTTCAGCGCGTTGCCTAACGATATCGAGCCTCACGCGATATCGAGCATGTGTACGGTGTTCGCCGAGTCCGAAATCGTCGGCTTATTGGCTCAGGGCGTCGACAAACAGGCTCTTATGCTTGGGATATTAGACTCTGTGGCGTCGCGCGCCGAGGGGATGCTGCGCCGCGTCGGATTCAACTCTGGAAGAAGCGCGAGGGGCGTGGCTTTCACAGGCGGAGCGTCGCGCAGTATAAACCTTGCCGAGCTGCTCGAAAGGCGCTTGGGTGTTCCGCTGCTCACAAGCGAGATGTCTCAGTACGCCGGGGCTTTGGGTGCGGCGGAGATAGCGTTTCGAGAAGTTTTATCGCGGACGCGCGGCGCAGGATAACAAAGTGAATGCGGTATTGACTTAACCCTTCATTTGAGTTATGTTTTATATATCCAATGAAAGGGTGATATGTTATGGGTTTTACACTTCCTGAGTACCACGCGCCTTCTTTCGAGGAGCCTTTCTTGAAAGCCGCCCCTAACCTCAAAACAGCGTCGGTGGAAACAGATGGAGTTGCGCCTTCCGGTTATCACGCTATGTCTATTTTTCCTGAGTATTTCAAGATTGACGGCTCTTGGATTTTGCCCGAGGAGAGCCGCATGGATTGCGTCGCCGTTCTGCGGGAGAGAGGCGAAGAGCCTTGGGTCGATATTGTCGAGTTTCGCCGTCTCAAGCGGGGCGATAATGTGGTCTTGGGGCGCACAGAGGATGGGTCTGATGGGATTTACGTAAACACAAACCCATTCGAGGATGTCTTGGCCGAAGGTGACGCGTTCGCGTTTCGCGTAGGGCGTTCGCGCGAAACGGCGTACTCCCGCGATTACGATGAGCTTTACGAACTTCTCAGATTCGAGAAAGAATGGGGCAATATCGTATGGGTGCTTGGGCCGGCTGTGGCGTTTGACCATGACTCGCGCGTCGCGCTGTCTTCATTGATAGACAAGGGTTATGTGGACGCGCTCTTGGCTGGCAACGCTCTTGCCACTCACGACCTTGAGGCCGCGCTCTTGGGGACGGCTTTGGGGCAGGACATCTACACGCAGGAAAACCAACCAAACGGACATTACAATCATTTAGACTTGTTAAACCTATCGCGCGGACATGGTTCGATCGAAAAGCTCATGGAGAATGAAAATATCCAAGACGGAATAATTTATTCGGCTATTAAAAAGAAAATTCCGTTCGTTTTGGCAGGCTCTATCAGGGACGACGGACCTTTGCCGCCGGTGTACGGCGACGTCTACGAAGCGCAGGATGCCATGAGAACCCTTGTACGCAAGGCTACGACCGTAGTCGCGCTGGCTACTCAGCTTCACACGATAGCCGCGGGCAATATGACGCCTTCTTATATTATAAGTGGCGCAAAGGTGCGCCCTGTATATTTTTACTCAGTCGATATATCGGAGTTTGCCGTCAACAAGCTGCGCGACAGGGGCAGTTTGTCCGCCACGCCAATAGTGGCAAACGTGCAGGATTTTCTTGTGCATTTGAACAATAATATGTCGTAAATTGGCTGAGAGCGGTCAATATTGCCGTTGCATTGGTAACGGGTTGAACACAGGACCGTCTTTGCCGAGCGTCATTTCTTCTTCGGGCTCTTTCCCCTCATTCATACTGAATTCGGGCGGAAGATGAACCGGGGAGGCGGTGAGTGTTTCGCGCGCTCTTACCGGCGCCGGAGGTATAGCTAAAAAGCCCTCTACGTCTTGCGCGGCAAGTTTTTTGAGCGCGGACGTTTTGGCTTGCGGCGTGAGAGTCAGGTCGCTCCACCAAAAATTTTCCGTACCGGCGATATTGTAGAAAATGAGGTTTGAATCCTTGTTCTCTCCCTGCGCGACTCGTATGTAGCGGGAGTCGTCCATGGCTTTTATCCAAGCACCGGCGCCGCCGAGCCACGGCATTTTGCCGTCTTTGTCGTATACGCCCAAGACCGCGGCGTTTCCTCTAAGATAGGCGCGGGCGTTTGAGCGTTCGGGCACTTTGCGCCCAATCCACAATTCCCCGTCAATGACGGTGACTTGAAAACTTCCGTCTTGCGGCAAAGGTTGCGTGAAATAGCGCGACAGATCTTCGAGGAGCGGCGTTTTGGCTGCGCGTTTTTCATCGTAGTACAGCCGCGCGGCCACGGATAGGGCGGACAAGTCGCCCATCACGAGCTGAACGTCACGGTCGGCCTCCACAACAACGGCGCGCGCCGGCGATATTTGGAAGAACAAGGAAATTATGGAGATCATAACAATGGCGGTAAAAAATTTTATATTCATATCTGTCATCCTTTCGTTTTTATTGCGTTTATTGCGTTTATTGCATTTATTGCGTTTAATTCAATGTTATGCCGAGCTCGGCGAGCTGACGAACGGCCGCGCCGGCCCAGTCTTTGTTGCTCGCGGGCGACGCCGGGCTTGGGTGGAGAATTTTTTGAACCTTTACATTCATACCCGACAGCGCAAGGAGCGCGCGTTTCGCGGCAAAATCCCCTATGCCTATAACGAAGACCTCGCGCCTGCCCGAAAAAACACCCGTCACCTCGCGTAAGTGCGTATCGCAGACCTCGAAAAGTGGCTCCCTAAGCGACCGGGGGAGTTTGTCTGGCGTGAGGTTTCGCGCTCCGAGCGCGTGAGCTTCGATAAAGAGCAAGGGGCAATAATTCATCACAAAATGCTCGCCAAAAAACAGGTCAGCACTGCCGAAACGAGCGGCAAAAAGCCCCCAAAGGCGCTTGCCGCTGACCTCTGAGCGCTTACATAAAAAGCCGTCCACCGGATACTTAGGATGAACGACGTCAGGTTTACCTACGTCCGCTGAGATTTTGAGCCAGTCCCGGACGGCCGCTACCTCTCCAAACGGCACACCGGTCTGAGCCATCCCCCAAGGCCCCGGGTTCATACCCAAAAAAATAACCTTCTTGCCTGCCCCACCGTAGCGCGCCGCGTACTTTTCAAAAGCGTCCCAAGCGTAGGAGAGCGGGTTATAAACGAAAATTTCGGGCATTTCACGCATTACGCGCTTTGCACATTCGTCAGTGCGCCGGCTGAGTTCCATAGCCGACGCAAGTAGTCTTATCATAATCAATAAACTCGCATAATCAATAAACTCGCATAATAATAAACTCGCGCCGTCAATAAACCAACTTTGCAACAAAAGAAGCGTCGCCGTCATATCCGTTTGCGACGCTTAAAATTACGATAAAAGAATCGTAATCGCCGCGCTCGATTTTCCACCTAAAAAACGCCCGCGGCTTCGCCCCGCTCGTCTTGTACTCGGTCGGCATTGCGTCTAAATCATCAGGGGTCGGGTTGGCCGGAAGTCTGTTGAGCCACCACTCGGCGCAGGAGGCCTTATCGACCCTATCCTGAAGTTTGATCTCAGCCATAGACAGTTTGCCAAACGCTCCGAAAGCGCAGGGCAAAGACAAGCCGATAATCGCGGCGGCTATGAGCGTCTCGATCAGCGTGACGCCGGCGCGTTTTTTGAATATCTTTTTGGGCATGTTCTTCATTCGATTCATTTAATTCATTTAATTCAGGAAAGCGCGTTCAATCTGATTCAGGAAAACACATTTTTGGGAGATCTAAGCGCTTATCAAACTCCTCCTCTGAGAAAAAGCCCAGGCCCACGACGGCCTCTTTCAGGGTCAATCCCTCCGCGTTGGCCTTCTTCGCCGCCATAGCGGCTTTATCGTAGCCAATGACGGGCGTCAAAGCCGTCACGTTCATAAGAGAGCGCGTCGCGTAATAAGTGAGTCGCTCTTCGTTTGCCTCGATGCCGCTCGCGCAATTGACCTCAAAAGAGCGTATAGCGTCCGTCAGGAGGCGGCATGACTGCATAAAATTATATATAATAACGGGCATATAGACGTTTAGCTCGAAATTTCCCTGCCCCGCCGCGAACGCTATGGTTACGTCATTGCCCAACACCTGCGCCGCCACCATTGACATGGCCTCGCACTGCGTAGGGTTGACCTTGCCCGGCATTATGGAGCTGCCCGGTTCGTTTTCGGGGATTTTTATCTCGCCCAATCCGCAGCGCGGGCCCGAAGCCAACCAGCGGATGTCGTTTACGATCTTCAGCAGATCCATCGCTAAGGCTTTGAGCGCGCCATGGACAAAGACAAGCTCGTCCTTGCTTGTCAGAGCCTGAAATTTGTTTGCGGCGGGCTTGAACGCTATGCCGGTGTTGCCGCTTAAAAGCTCGCACATACGAATATCGAAGTGTTTTGGGGAGTTTAATCCGGTGCCGACCGCCGTTCCGCCGATAGCCAAGTTGCCGATGGCGGGCAGCGCCGCTTCCAGCATGTCGGCGTTTCGCTTGAGCATGGCGGCCCAGCCGCTCATTTCTTGCCCCAAGGTAATAGGTGTGGCGTCCTGAAGATGTGTGCGGCCTGTCTTCACTATCTTCATAAAAGTGTGAACCTTGATGGAAAGGGTATCTCCGAGGTTTTCCAATGTAGGGATAAGCTCAATGACAGCCTTGCTTGCCGCGATGTGCATGGCCGAGGGGAACACGTCGTTTGAGCTTTGCGAGCGATTTACGTGATCGTTTGGGTGAACCGGACGGTTTAGGATGGCGGCGGCGCGGTTGGCCAAAACCTCATTGACGTTCATGTTGGTTTGAGTGCCGCTGCCGGTCTGCCAAACGGACAGCGGGAAATCATCATCGAAGTCGCCGGCCAAAGCCTCATCCGCTGCCTTAACTATAGCGTCAGCGAGAGTTTCGTCCAAGACGCCGAGAGCGGCGTTGACCGAAGCGGCGGCTTTTTTGATCTCACAAAGCGCCATCACCACTTCGCCCGGCATCTTCTCGGCGCCTATACAAAAATTGTCGAGGCTGCGCTGTGTCTGGGCTCCGTAAAGACGCCCACGCGGGACTCTAATCTCACCCATAGAGTCCTTTTCTATTCTGTAGTCTTCCATATCAGAATTGCGATTTAGAGCCCTTAAGGCCTGGTCTCGCTAATGAACTTTCCGCCGACGGCAAACTCGTCATGCGGCATCTCTATAAGCTGAATCCATATCTTGTCCATAGGTACGTTAAAATCCTCGGCTGTGACGCGGGCTATGTCGGCCACGAACTTGCGCTTCTCCTCGGCTGTATGTCCGGCCAATACGTTTACCTGAATCATGGGCATAACAATCTCTCCCTTTGAATTGAGTCATATTTTTGAAAATTAAAAATAAAAATTAAAATTAAGAACTAGCATGTTGGATTTTACCATGTTTCGTGCATAATATTATAGTGATTTATATTATAGCGGCTTGTATTGAAAGACGGTGAGGGGCAAATGATGAGACAATTGACCCATAAAAGAAAGAACGCTCGTTCGGTCGGCAAACGGCTGACGGCTTTAATCATATCTATGATTGTGACAATCAGCGGCGTAATGTTGATAATAGGGTATTCGAGGTACAAAGATTCAGCGGAGCAATATTATTTCAGGATGGGCGAAACCACCGCCGGTATTGTGGCGCTGTTGGTCGATGTCGATTCTTTAGATACCTACCTCAAAACTCTCACCAAAGACGAAGAATACCATAAAACTTCAAACGCGCTTCATAAAGCCAAAAAAGAATGCGAAGCCAAGGTATTGTATGTGTTTACAATAGCTGATGAGGGGATTCATTACATATATGACACCGACACTTCGGATATGATGGCCGAATTGGGAGATTTTGACCCGTTTGTGTATAGCGACGATGACACGGGCGAAGACGCGCGTCTTTATCCCGAAGCCACAATGCGGCAGCTGCGCGACGGCGGGGAAGTCGATACCATCATGGGAATCACCCAGTACGGCTGGACCATAACCGTAAACAAGCCGCTGTACGGCAGCGACGGAAGCTGTAAAGGATACGTGGGGATTAATTTCGATGTAAACCAAATGGTGGACGAGCGCAAGGAGTATCTCTGGCATTTGGTGATTATCACACTGTCAATCACTATGTTTCTTGCGGCGTTTTATCTCCATGCCATCCGAAAAATCATCATACGTCCAATTGACATCATAGCGAAAGCGGTCAGCAGTTTGGAGAGCGGGGAATCAATAGGCGAATCGGACATTTTGTCTATGGAGATCAACACCAGAGATGAATTTCAAAGCCTTGCCGAAGCGCTGAAATCTATGGTGCTAAAGATTCAACAGTACATCACAAACCTGAATATCGCCACCGTTAAATCAGAGACGGACGTACTGACCAAACTTTGCAACAGAGGCGCTTTTGAGCAGCGTGTGAGCGCCATCCTAAATCTGCGTCCGGAGAAGGGTCAGATCAACGCCTTCATAATGATTGATGTGGACTATTTCAAAGCCGTCAACGACAATTACGGCCATGCCGCGGGGGACATAGTTTTATCGAGATGCGCGCAGGCTCTGCGGGTGGTGACGCGCGAGTCGGACGTTGTCGGACGGTTGGGGGGCGATGAGTTTGCCGTCTTTTGTAAAAGCATCGGTTCTATCGCCATAGCAGAAGACAAGGCGCGGCAGATTCGCGGCGAATGGCTCAAGGTCATTCCTCCGGGCGGCGAGAAGGGCATCACCGCAAGCATAGGAATATCCTTCGCTCCGCAGAACGGGCAAAAATATCAGGAATTGTTCAACAAAGCGGACGAGGCGCTCTACAGAGCAAAGGAAGCCGGACGCGACGGCTTTGCCCTTGCGCGATAATTTGTCTTAGATTTGCTTTAATTTTGCCTTAGATTTATTTTTTCATTATTTTCTAAACTATTTTTTAGAGGGAGGCTTTTGAATGTGTAAAACGAGTAAGAGAAAGAGTAAGAGTAACGTGTTTTTGTTTGTCCTGTGCGTTGTATGCGCTGCGCTTGGGTTTACCGCTCCTGTTTTGGCGGCCCAGATTCCGGTTGAGCAAATCAACCCCGGCTATATTTATATTGGCCCTGTGGGAGACGGCGGATGGACCTACATGCAGGACATGGGCCGTCAGGCCGTTGACAAGCAGTTTTCGGGGCTCAAGAGCGCCATTGTCGAGTCCGTGGAGGAGGGGCCGGGTTCTGTGGCGGTGATGGAGCGCCTCGCCCGTCAGGGCTCGAAGCTGATATTTGCGGGCTCTTTCGGTTACATGGACTTTGTGCAGGACGTCGCGAAGAAATACCCCGACACAATATTCATGCACGTCTCGGGCTACAAAAGAGCCGAAAACGTAGGGACGATGATGGGGCGCATGTATCAGCCCCGCTACCTGTCGGGCATAGTGGCCGGCCGCATGACCAAATCCGGCAACATAGGCTACGTCGCGGCTCACCCTATCCCGGAGGTTATCCGCATGATCAACGCCTTCACGCTCGGCGTCAGGAGCGTCAATCCGACGGCCACGGTGAAGGTTATATGGCTCTTTTCGTGGTTCGACCCCGGCAAGGAGAAGGAGGCCGCCAAGGCTCTCATAGAGTCCGGCTGCGACGTTTTGGGTATGCACGCCGACACGGGCGCTGTGGCTCAGGCCTGCGAGGAGACCAAGACATACGTAGTCGGCTACAACAACGACATGAGCGGCTTCGCCCCGACCATGCACCTCACCGCCCCCGTATGGAACTGGGAGAAGCTGTTCGCGCCCATAATAGAGCAGGTCAGGGACGGAGTTTGGAAGTCCGAGGATATTTGGTGGGGGCTCAAAGAGGGCGCGGTCGACTTGGCGCCCTTTGGCGCGGCTGTGCCTGAAGACGTCCGCAAATCGGTAAACGAGCAGAAAGCGCGTATAGCCGGCGGGGACGACTTTATCTTCACGGGGCCCATCAAAGACCAAAAGGGCGAGGTGAAAGTCGCTGAGGGTTCTAAAATGAGCGACGCGGATATCTGGAGCATGGGTTGGTTTGTAGAGGGAGTTTTGGGCGAAATCCCACAATAATCTATTTTAGTTGTATAATTAAGAAAATTCAGGTTGCTCCCCACTGTAGAGCGCGGATTGAAAGTAAAGAAAGAAAGAAATACAAATTTTATGCGGAGGTGTTTTATTTATGGCAACGAAAGTAGCGATTAACGGTTTTGGCCGAATTGGCCGTTTAGTGTTTCAGGCCTTAGTGGGCCAGGGATTGCTCGGAAAAGACAAGATTGACGTGGTAGCTGTGGTGGACCTTTCCACAGACGCAAAATATTTTGCCTATCAGCTCAAATACGATTCCACTCAGGGTCAGATGAAGGCCGACATCGGCACCAAGGGCGATGATATTTTGGTGGTAAACGGTCACGAGATCAAGTGCGTGTCCGGCAAGGGCCATACCCCTGACACCCTGCCTTGGAAGGAACTGGGTGTGGAATATGTCATAGAGTCCACCGGTATCTATACCAATGAAAAGGCATACGGCCACATCGCCGCCGGAGCCAAGAAGGTAATCATCTCCGCTCCCGGCAAGTCCGCCGACGATTCCAAGCCCATCAAAACCATCGTCATGGGCGTAAACAACGAAGAATACGACCCAGCGAAGCACCACGTCATCTCCAACGCCAGCTGCACCACCAACTGCTTAGCTCCCTTGGTTCATGTTATCCTCAAGGAAGGCATCGGGATTGAAACCGGCCTTATGACCACCATCCATTCCTATACCGCCACCCAGAAGACCGTGGACGGAGTTTCCCAGAAAGACTGGCGCGGCGGCCGGGCCGCGGCGGTCAATATCATTCCCTCCACCACCGGCGCCGCCAAGGCGGTCGGGGAAGTGCTTCCCTCCACCAAGGGCAAGCTCACGGGCATGAGTTTCCGCATTCCCACCCCCACGGGCTCCGTGGTGGATCTTACTTTCCGCTCAACCAAGGATACCTCCATTGAGGAAATAGACGGGGTCCTGAAAAAGGCCTCTGAAAGCTACCTCAAGGGCATTCTGCAGTACGCGGACGAGGAAATTGTCTCCACTGATATAATCCATAACTCCAACACCTCTATTTACGACAGCCTCGCCACCCTACAGAACAACCTGAAGGGCGAGAAGCGGTTCTTCAAGGTGGTTTCTTGGTACGACAACGAGTGGGGTTATTCCAACAAGGTGGTGGATCTCCTCAAGTACATCGACGGCAAGAAATAACGCGGATTCGGCGTAACGCGAAGGCTGTGCAAAAGTCCCGCACAAAATCTTAAGATTTTAGCGCGGGACTTTTCGTATTGGATTATTAGAACCTGTTTAATATCTTTTACAACCGGCATAAACATGGTACAATCGGTCAAAAAAGTTAAGGGGGTGCGCCAGTTCGGTGTGCGTAATATAGTCGGGTGAGAGTCCTGACCTGGTAAAGTTTA
>BOCC01000057.1 GCA_026002715.1 Synergistales bacterium | reverse complement strand
GCTAAGGCATCCCCGATAACCAACTGAAGCGTCGTGCTGCTTGTCGGCGCGAGGCGCAACGGGTCCGCCTCAAAGGCGACGCCTGAATGAATCACAATATCGGCGTGACGCGCCAGAGTGGAGCCTTTGCCGCCGGTGATAGCTATAAACTTGGCCCCAAGACGGTTGAAATGCGGCAATATGGCTAAAACTTCCGCGGTCTCACCGCTGTTGCTGACAAAAAGCCCTACGTCGCCGCGGCAAACCATGCCAAGGTCTCCATGAGATCCCTCGGCAGCGTGTAAAAAAAATGACGGCGTCCCGAGAGACGCCAATGTCGCGGCGACCTTCCGCCCTACGTGCCCGGACTTCCCCATACCGACAACGACCACTCTGCCCCGGCATTCGTAAAGCAGACGCGCGGCCATGACAATTTCCGCGTCCATTTCGTCCGCCGCCCTGACAAGCTCCGCCGCCTCGTTAAGTATTACGGTTTTCCCGGCTTGCAGAAGTTCCTCGTCGTTATAGCGCGGCATAGCGCGGCGCTTCATTTGCGTTCATGATCTGAAGTGGCGCGGTGTATGGCCAAAACCTCGTCGAGAAAAGACGCCATATCGGAGAGCGGAATCATATTAGGGCCGTCGCTTTTGGCTTCGCTTGGGTTGGGGTGAGTTTCCACAAATAGCGCGTCTATGCCGACAGCCGCCGCTGCGCGGGCCAAGGGGAGCGCCATCGCGCCGTCTCCTCCGCTCATCTCCCCAAGCCCGCCCGGGCGCTGAACACTGTGGGTGGCGTCAAAGACAACCGGATAGCCAAGGTTTCTCATAGTCACAAGGCCGCGCATATCGACGACCAAGTTGTGATAACCCATAGCCGTGCCTCGTTCACAAAGAAGCACGCGATTATTTCCGGCCTCGCGGCATTTATCGGCGACGTTTTTCATGTCCTCAGGCGCTAAAAACTGCGCTTTTTTGATATTCAAAATCTTGCCCGTCTTAGCGGCCGACGTGAGCAAATCGGTCTGTCGGCACAAAAACGCCGGAATCTGTACGACATCCGCGACTTGCCCGACCGCTTCGGCCTGATAAGACTCATGTATATCAGTCACTATTGGGATTGACAGTTCTTTTTTGATATGGGCGAGACGGCGAAGCCCTTCCTCGAGCCCGGGGCCGCGGTAGGATTTTATGGATGTGCGGTTGGCTTTGTCGAAAGACGCCTTGAAAATATAATTGACGCCCCGAGCCGCGCATATATTTTTCATCATTGAGGCTATCTCGAAACCCATATCCAAGCTCTCAAGAGAGCAAGGCCCAGCCATCACGGTCAGGCTTCCGTCTCCAATGAAAAAATCTTTTCCGAAGCCGTGAATTTTGTAATCGATGTCGAACCTCGCGTAGGATGCGTCGTTCAAATTTTTCTCCACCCTGTTTTCGATATTGTAATTATTTTTTAAATTTATACTGTGTATTATTATACTCTCTGATGAAAATTTTTTACGAAGTGTTATAATGAAACGTCGAATAAACACCCAGAAGGAGCGAACAATTGATGCCTAATACGCAAGAAATAAATCAACGGCAAAACATAGAGCCTGCCGACGACTTTGAGGCTCAAGTTCAGGCGCCTGCGGCCGGAAACGCCGATGGTTCTCCTGTCTACGCTGTCTTGAAAGCTTATTTTTTCACGCCGAAACGCGGCGATATATGGGGCGCTTTTTGCTTTCTCTTCAACGGCTCGACAGGAGACGGCATGGAAAGCGTTTTCTGGGTAACTCGCGCCTTGACCGGACCGGCTATTGATGTCACTTCCAGATGGCGGGACCTGACGAAAAGTATCCCGGCCATGGGAGCATACGAAAGGACTATCACCGAAAAACTGAAAGACCTGATGCTGGAAATATTTACATCCTCAGTCCGCATCGCGCTGGTGGAGGCCTCTAACACCGAAGAAAAGACCTTGGCTCTCGGCGAGGAGCTTCGCGACGCGTTTGAGCGTACAACTCACTACTTTCTGGATTTTAAGATCAAACTCGAGAAACTCTCAACGCAAAATTTGCTCGACGCGGGCGTTCTGTCTGGAAGCGAAAACTCCGCAAATGAAAAAAGAGCGTCAAGTGACGGTGCAAAAACGAAAAGCTCATTTGAGGGGACAATCGTCAGTTGCCTTCCTATAGTCGATCCGGTACATGGCAAACCGGTTTCGGAACTTGTGCCCGGCGATATGTTGGACGTCAAATTAGAGGAGGGCGCCGGCGCGGGAAATTTGGTTCAGAAATACCTCGAGTCAACGAGTCAGGATTCGGTGTTTCCCATTGAATCGATAGAAAGACAAAGCGACGAGAAGACCTATGTATTTTTGACCATAAACGACGAGCTGAGAGGTTTGGTCACCGTGACAAAAGACCTGCGCCTCCGCACCGTTTCGTCGGACTCAGGATCCGCGTTCAAATTCAAATTCAACATCGATACCGATAATGTAATCTTCGTCAGTACCGTTCTTGTTTCCGCGGTGGTGATAGGATTCATTATTCGTCTATTGTTATTCTAGGCTTGTTGTTCTGAGATTTTTTGCTGTATAATAGCGGTATCTTAGATTTTACATAAATTTCGCCCCTCGGCGCGGGGGCTCAGTCCTATGCGGCGAAGACCCGTGAACCCTGTCAGGCCCGGAAGGGAGCAGCAGTAAGCGGTGTTCTTTGGGTGCCATGGGGTAGCTGGGTTCCCGCGGCGGGGGGCGAATTTTTATTTAAGGAGTGGTTTGTATGATTAAAATCGCAATCTCAACCGACGAGGCGAAAATTTGGAAAGGCGACGCGTTGCTCTTTCTCTTGACTGAAGAAACATGCAAGGACTATAACGATTCGCGTATCAAGACATTGGTGGAGCGCGGGGACTTCAAGGGCAAAGCCGGAAGTGTGACGCGGGTCCCGCTCTTTGACAGCCCGGCTAAGAACCTTTACTTGGCCGGCTTGGGCAAGAACGAAAAACAAAACGTCAATTTACCGGGCGTTCTTACGTCCGCTTTGCGCAAGATAGGCAAAGAGCGCAATCAATCGGTTTTTATTATCTTGAACAACGACGGTTTCTCGAAAGAAGAGTCCGTCATTCTTGGTGAGGCCGCCGGGTTATGCGGATACAGCTTCGATAAATACAAGAAAAAAGAGGACGGAGACGGAGACGGAGACGATGCCTTTGCCCTGAAAGAGATCTTTGTCCGGTCTTTTGACGCTGACGTTGCGCAAAAAGGAGCGGCATTCGCGTCTGGACAGTGCATAGCGCGAGATTTGGCCAATGAGCCCGGGAACGTAATCAACCCGCCCATTTTAGCCGAGATAGCCGAAGGATTCGCGCGTGAGCGAAACATCACATGTGAAGTCTGGGACGAAAAGCGCTTGGCCGAAGAAAAAATGGGGGCGCTCTTGGCCGTGGGGCAGGGTTCCGAAACGCCTCCGCGCCTGATTCATTTGACGTACAAACCGAAGGGCGCGCCCAGGAAAAAAGTCGTGTTTGTTGGCAAGGGACTGACGTTTGACTCAGGCGGACTTGACTTGAAGTCGGGCGAGTTTATGAAGACAATGAAAGGTGACAAGAGCGGAGCTTGCAACGTCTTGGGCATTCTCGACGGCGCGTCCGCCCTTGGGCTCGGCTTGGAGATTCACGGCATTTTGGCGGCGGCCGAAAATATGCCGAGCGGACATGCATTGCGCCCCGATGACATAATAAGGGCCCGAAACGGCAAGACCATAGAGATAGACAACACCGACGCCGAGGGTCGCCTTGTTTTGGCGGACGCGCTCTGCCTTGCGAGCGAACTGAAGCCTGACGCGATTATAGATACGGCGACGCTTACCGGCGCCTGCGCTGTAGCTTTGGGCAGTTGGACGGCCGGGCTTTTCGCGTCCGACGACAAATTAGCCGAATCCCTTCTGTCTTCATCCCGCAAACGCGGCGAACGCCTTTGGCGTCTGCCAATGGACGACGAGAAAATCGGCGAGAGCTTGAAGTCTAAGTTCGCCGACCTCATCAACTCCGGCAGCCGCTACGGTGGGGCGACGTTTGCCGCGATGTTCCTGGCTGAGTTTGTCGAAAAGGGCATACCTTGGGCTCACCTCGACATAGCCGGCGTGGACTTTATGAAAGATGATTCGGGTGTGTGGGCAAGGGGCGCGTCGGCCTTCGGCGTTCGCCTCTGCTTGGACTACCTGACAGACCTGTAAAAATGCCAACCGGTTATGTGAGAGTAGGCGCGGCTACGCCATCCATAAAGGTAGCCGACTGCGCGCACAACGCGCAAAGTATACTTGGCCTTATGAAAAATGCGGCCGACGAGGGTGTCCATATATTGTGCCTCCCGGAGCTTTGCGTAACCGGCTATACCTGCGGGGATTTGTTTTTACAGAAGACGCTTCTTGACAGCGCCGAGGAAGCTCTGTCTTTTCTCGTGTCGGAGAGCGGGAATTTTCCGCTTGTCACAGTGTTGGGGATGCCGCTCTCAATCGACGCGAACCTCTACAACGCAGCGGCGGTGTTCGCGGACGGCAAACTGCTGGGCTTCGTCCCGAAAAGCCATATCCCAAACTATAACGAGTTCTATGAGCTTCGTCACTTCAAGCCGGCGCCAGGAGAAACTTTGTTTATTCACGGCGTTATCGGAATTGACGGAACGGTCCCTTTTGGGACAAAACTGCTTTTTGCGCCCATGGATAAAGACGCTCCGTCCGGTCTGAGATTTGCGGTTGAGATATGTGAAGACCTGTGGGTTCCTATTCCGCCAAGCTCAGGGCACGCGCTTGCGGGCGCCAATTTGATACTGAACCTCTCCGCGAGCAACGAGCTTGTGGGCAAGGCGCAATACAGAAAATCTCTCGCGGCCGCGCAGTCGGCGCGCCTTTTGTGCGCGTATGTCTACGCCAACGCCGGACATGGAGAGAGCAGCACGGACATGGTTTTCGCGGGACACAACCTGATATGCGAAAACGGCGTCACGCTCGCGGAGTCTAAGCCGTTCGCGGAATCGGAAAGTTTCGTCATATCCGACGTGGATTTAGAATCTCTCGAAAGCGACAGGCGGCGCGTGAACACTTTTTCAGATTCATACGCAAGGGGACAAAAAGATTACACGACCATTTCATTTGACCTTCCTTCGCTGAAACTATCGGGATCGAACTTAAAGCTAAAGCGTTTTGTGGACCCTCACCCGTTTGTGCCTGACGACGATACGGAGAAAAGCGCCCGGTGTGAGGCTATTTTGGATATGCAGTCCGCCGGGCTTCAAAAAAGACTCGACCACACAGGCGGCGCGGCCATAATCGGTATATCGGGAGGCTTGGACAGCTCTCTGGCCCTCTTGGTGACGGTGCGCGCGCTGAAAAAACTCGCTCACCCGACAGGCGTAACGGCCGTCACTATGCCGTGCTTCGGCACAACCGAGCGCACGAAGTCTAACGCTATCAGACTCTGCGAAGCGCTCAACGTAGAGTGCAGAGAAATAGATATAACCGAGTCCGTCAGGGCGCACCTGCGCGACATAGGACACTCGGAGGACGACAAAAGCGTCGTCTACGAAAACGCGCAGGCTCGCGTCAGAACGCTCGTTTTAATGGATATCGCAAACCAATCGGGCGGCATAGTCGTCGGTACGGGAGACCTGTCGGAGCTCGCCTTGGGTTGGTCGACGTACAACGGCGACCACATGAGCATGTACGCCCCCAACGCCGGAGTGCCGAAGACATTGGTGCGCCACATAGTGTCTCACGTAGCCGGCACGTCGGCGCCGGCGCTCAGGGCGGTGCTTGAGGATATTCTGGCCACGCCCGTGAGCCCCGAGCTTTTGCCGCCCTCAGGTAACGACATCTTGCAGCAGACCGAGGACATCGTCGGACCTTATGAGCTTCATGACTTTTTCTTGTACCACGCTCTGCGACGGACCCGCACACCCCGGGCGGTATACGCGCTCGCGCTATGCGCGTTCGCGGAAAGCGGCGCTTACAAACCGGATGTCATTCTGAGCTGGCTCAAAGTGTTCTACAGAAGATTTTTCGCGCAGCAATTCAAGCGAAGCTGTATGCCCGACGGACCCAAAATCGGCTCGGTCAGCCTCTCTCCGCGCGGCGACTGGCGAATGCCGAGCGACGCCTCTGCAGCCGCTTGGCTTAACGAGCTTGATACGCTGGGATAAGACCAAGGCATAAATTAAGACAAATAAAAATTAAGGAGAGGTAAAAATTGAAAAAAATTGGATTTGCGCCGCTTCGCTTTCTCTTTATATTTTTAATAATCGCGGTAAGCGCGCCAATAACCTACGCGGCGGATACGTCTCTTTGGACGTGGGACGTCTATGTCATACCGCCTGACGGCGGCTGGGAGAGCGAATATGGGGTTTCAATAGAAAGAACCCTCAAATGGCACGAGGCCGAGGTGTCCGACAGCGGGAACGGCATTCAGGGACACGACCTCCGTTTTTTACTTCTTCCAGCCTTAAACGAGGATAGCGCCAAGGAGTTCTCCGCTCCCCCCGCGCTTCACCCTGTGGCAATACTTAGCTTCGCTTCGGATATCGTGAATAAAATTTTGGCGTACCGCGTCACTTCCCTACCCCTTTTGATAGCCGGCGGCGAGACCGTGTTTTTTTTCGAGCGCGACACGCGTGTCTTGCCGAATGTTTTCGCGCTCGATCTTTTCAGGGACTTCCGCAGCGGGGCGTTTGCCGATTACGCGGATAAAACTATAGCCAAGCGTTCTCGCGTGGGGGTTATAGGCGCGCGATTCACCTTGCATGAAGAGCGGGAGGCCAAGCTATGCTCAGACCGCTTAGAAGAGCTGGGCTTTATGCCGCTCCCCTTCTGGAGCGACGCGTCCGTGACCGACGCTTTCGGAATGGTCGAGCAGGAAATCAAAAGCTATTCCAACGGCGTCCTCATAAGCGCCATAGGAAGCATGGGGACAAAAGAGATATGGCGCGGAATCATGGGCCACAAATCGCCCTATCAAATATGGTATATAGGCTCACCCGACCGCTCTTTTTTGTCATGCAGGGGCATGATATTCGCGGACCAGAATATGTATCTGGAAGAGCGCGGCGGGTTTGAGAACCTAAAACGCGAGCTTTGGGCAAAGAGAGCTTTGTCCGTCACTGACAAAACGGGAGCCGGGCGAGCTAATGCGCTGGCAGTTTGGCTGATAGAATCCCTAAAAAAAATCCCGGACGCCATCAAGCGAGAAGACGCAGACCGAGGCGTGCTTTTAGCTTTACTTGCCGATATGAAGAATATACCGTTCGGAAACCAGATATTGAACATCGACAGATACACTCATAGACCAGAGAAAAGACGGGCCTCGATCTTGGAGGTGCGCAACAAAACTTTTGCCGTTTTGAATACCGTAGACGCGGTGGGGCCGAGGTATATCGATAAATAAAAGGCGCGTCGAGATAAAGGAGGGCAAGATGAAAATATTGTCTAAAATAATTTTCGGCTTGGCGTGCCTGTCGTTGTTTTTGGCGGCGCCGTTTACGGCTTGCGCGTTCGGTATAGACGACGTTTTGGAATGGATTCCGTTTATGGGCGGCTCTTCGAAGGAAGCGGCGAGCGGCGACAATAACGACCCTAACGCCAATGATGTTAAGAATGATGTTAAGAATGATGTTAAGAATGATGTTAAGGTTGAAGAGACCGAGTCGTCTTCCGGCTTGCCGTCTTTTATTCAGTCTTCTTGGGGAAATATTTCTTCTCTTTTGGGAGCTTCTTCCGCGTTGCTTGAAGCGCGCGAATCCCTTCCGGAGTCGGCTTATTTTAGCGAAGACAAGGCGAGCAACGCCGAAAAGCTCAATTCAATCCGCAATGAGGTAATGGAGATATTACTCCAAGGCGACGCCATAACGTTCTACAAAGAAAGCAAGATAATACGCTCCCGCGTTCCGGCGCTTCAGATTGAACGCGACGTCCTGCGCAACAAACTCATCTCCGCCCGCGACTCGTCATGGCTCCCTTGGGAGAAAACACGGGGCAAAATCAATGAAAGCCTTAAATTGTTGGACAAAGATATAGCGGACTCTCAAGCAAGAGAGCTTGCTCTGAGGGGCAAAATCGCGGACGCTTTGCGAGAAATGGGCATAGGGCTTGACGAGGCGCAGATAGACACCCTCTTGGCGTCCTCTATGGACGACGACCTGATTCAAAACGCCGCCGTTTTCGCAAACGTAAAAAAAATAGTCGAAAAGCTGGGGGAACTGTCCGCGCAGGACCGCGACAGTATAAGTATAACGCTGCGCTACGCCGGAATATACTTGGCTTTAAACGACCTTCTCATCTATACGCAAGAGGAGCTTGTGCGCAAAATCGACTCTGATTACAAGCCGCGCGTGTCCGTCATATCACGTGAGGCGACGGCGCTGCGCGAAGAGGCCCTAAAAGGCTCAGCCGACAAAAGATTTACAGAACAACAGAGAACGGCTTTTGACGCGAACGCCCGCGCGAACGCGACGACCATGTCGGCGGCGGTCGTATATATGAAATTTTTGGACAGCCAAAGACAGAACTCTATCCGTTCTTTAGAAAACCTCAGGCGCAATTTTATATTGGCGGCAAACACTCACAAAACGGTCAGAAACGCCTCGGACCTTCAAGACGTCATGCGCTCGGGATTGGCGTTGTTCGACTCGTTACAAAGCCTTGTTATGCCTGATATTCAACCCTTCGAGAACGACGCTGTGAAGCGTGAATTCGAGGAAATAAGCAAAAGACTTAAAGATAACTGAAAGGGGAAGTTAAAATGGGTCAGTTGGATGGAAAAGTGGCAGTGGTTACAGGCTCAAATCGCGGAATAGGGCAGGCTATCGCCGTAGGTTACGCAAACGAAGGCGCTCATGTGGCCCTCGTATGCAGGGGCGACCCTAAAGAGACCGTCAGCCTTATCGAGCGGGGCGGCAGAAAATGCGCCGTGTTTCCTTGCGAACTTTCCGAGGTGAGCAATATCGTCCCCCTCGTCAAAAAAATAGTCGAGAAGTGCGGCACAATTGATATTCTATACAATAACGCCGGGGCGCAGAGCAGGCATCCGTCTACGGAATTCCCTCTCTCGGACTGGAGCTACGTCATGGACGTCAACTGCAATTCGGTGTTTTTCCTGTGTCAAGAGGCCGGGAAAGTCATGATATCCAAAGGATACGGCAAAATAATCAACATGGCCTCCCTTCTGTCATTTCAGGGCGGCCTTACCGTCCCCGCTTACGCGGCCAGCAAGGGCGCGGTAATGCAGTTCACAAAAAGCCTTTCTAACGAATGGGCCAAACTGGGCGTAAACGTCAACTGCATAGCCCCCGGATATTTCGACACCGACATGAACACGGCCCTTATAAACGACCCAACCCGCAGCCGTCAAATCTTAGAGCGTATACCGGCCGGACGCTGGGGCAAGCCTGAGGATATAGTCGGCGCGGCTATTTTCTTGGCAAGCCGCGGGTCCGACTACGTCAACGGCATAGTCATACCGGTTGACGGCGGTTGGCTCGGAAGATAAGAGCGGCCGGTATGACGACAAAGTTATTCAGGGGAGCGCGCATCTACACGCCCGTTATGGGGAACTCGACATGCGCGCGCGCCGGCGCCGAACAAGGCAAGATAGCCTTCTATCAGGACGGCGCTATTCTTGCTGAAAACGGCAGAATAAAATCGGTAGGGAGCTATGAAGATGTATCGAAAAACCTAAACGCCGCGTCGATCGATATGGAGATAGACTTAGGCGGCGCGGCTGTCGTGCCGGGCTTTGTAGACCCCCACACTCACGCCTGTTTTGCCGCGCTGCGCGAGGGCGAGTTTTCCATGAGGCTTGCCGGCAAGCCGTATCTTGAGATTTTAAAGGCCGGGGGTGGCATACTCTCTTCCGTGCGGAAAGTAAGAACCGCTGCGGAGGACGAGTTATACGCGTTCTCCAAAAACGTTCTCTCCCCCACTCTCTACTACGGCACGACGACAATCGAAATCAAGAGCGGCTACGGCTTGGATACGGAGACGGAGATGAAGATGCTGCGCGTCATAGCGCGGCTCTCCCGCGAAACGCATCAAAGCGTAGTCCCTACATTTATGGGCGCTCACGCCGTGCCGGAGGAGTATAAATCAAAACCCGATGATTACGTCGCCTTGCTGTGTGAGGAGTGCTTGCCTGCCGTCGCCGGTCAAGGAGCCGCGAAATTCTGCGATATATTCTGTGAAGACGGCGTGTTCGACGTCAAACAAAGCCGAAAAATTTTATTGAGGGCAAAGGAGCTCGGCTTCAGGCTCAAAATACACGCCGACGAGGTCAATGACCTTGGCGGCGCGGCGTTGGCCGGAGAATTGGGCGCGACTTCCGCCGAACACCTCTTGGCCGCGTCGGACGCGGGAATCGACGATATGGCCGCCTCGGGCGTCGTGGCCAATCTGCTGCCCGCCACGGCCTACAGCCTAAAAAAACCCTTCGCGCGCGCGCGCAAAATGATAGAGCGCGGCGTGCCAGTCGCCTTAGCCACAGACCTCAACCCTGGCTCGTGCTTCTGTCAGTCGATGCCTTTCGTCATAAGTTTAGCCATAATGGGCATGAACTTGACATTCGAAGAAGCCCTGACCGGGGCTACGCTGAACGCCGCATGGTCAATCGGCATGGAAAAAGACGTCGGAAGTTTGGAGAGTGGGAAATTAGCCGACTTTGTGGCTTTGGACGGCGAGACACCGGCTGTCTTGGCCTACGCCTCCGGCGCGCGCCCGATACGTTCCGTGTGGAAGCGCGGGGAGAGGGTGGCGTAAGTAAAAGCATTAGTTCGACAATTCGACAAAAAGAAAGGCAACAACGAAAGTGACCGACGCCCATCACGGACGAAAAAGGCCGCCTTACGGGCGGTCTTTTATTTATCCTTGCCCTTGAACAACAAGAGTGCTATATTGGTTTCTAATGATTGTCTGACAATCGTATAACAAAGGACGGCAAGATGACCGTTGCCCAAAATACAAAGAACAGGCATAGCCCGTGCAAAACACCGTTTTAGACACCAATGTCATCGTCTCCGCCCTCCTGTCGCCGGGCGGCAATCCGGCTGAGATTCTTATCCGGCAATATCAAACATTATCCCAAGGCGTCATTTGTCATCACTCCAAATGAGTTTATATTGAAACGCCCACCCTTCATATAACCCGTTGTGAATTTATCGGCGGAAGTTTTATTACACCGTCTATGTAGACGCGTCAAAAGGCTTTCAGCTCCGCCCTGCGGACGCCTGACAAGCGGCCGTTTCATAAAAAATTTCAGGCTTAAGAAGAATGTACAAAACCTTGATAATATATAGAAAGCAAAAAAATATTATGACTCGTATGATAAAGATACTATAGGCTTGCTTCAGGAACACCTCAAAATTTACGCGCCTCTCGTGGGGGCGACCAACAAAAAGAGACGGGCGGACCACAAATTAAAGACGGGCGAACGACCGGGAATCGTAGGGGCGACCGCCCTCGGTCGCCCGGTTCTTGTTAGACGCCAAACGTTATGGATGTGGGCGGATCAAAATTAAAGACGGGCGATCGGGAATTAAAGACGGACGGGCCACAAATTAAAGACGGGTGACAGGGAATTAAAGACGGACGAACCACAAATTAAAGACGGGCGATCGGGAATTAAAAACGGGCGACCAAAAATTAAAAACGGGCGACCGAGGGCGGTCGCCCCTACTCATAGGGTTCTCAGTTTTATATCGAGAGCCTGCAACGAGACCCTGTAGCGTTTCGATAGGGCGGAGGCGGAAAATTCCCCGCGTTTCACATCCTCACGGAGAAGCGCCTCTGGCAGAAGCAGCTCTGAGGCGAATATATCGGCCTGACGCTCTAAGCGCGCGTCTCCTTGGACGCGCTTCCCGTCGGCCAGTATTAATGACGAGGGATGACATAGCTTGAAATGTCCGAGCTCGTGAGCGACTGAGAAACGAAACCGCCCCGGTTTCAAGTTTGAGTTCGCCAATATGAATAAAGTGGGCGCGCGCGAAAATACGGCCCCAAAAGAAGAACATGGCATCGTATAGACATCTATACCCAACGCCTTGCATATGACGCCTAAGTTCACGGGCGGCACTGCGCCCATCAGCGGACGCGTGGCCGACAAAAGCTCAGTTGCCGCTATTTTGGCTTCTTTTTCTTCATTGGTCATCTTCTATAGCCATGTTCATAAATATTTTTATCTTGATAACGGCGTCTCTATAACGGCGTCTCTCTGATCCTTTTCAGCTATCCTCGGATGAGGCCGATGACGGTTTGCGGAAGCTGATTGGCCTGAGCGAGCATAGACGTACCGGACTGCATAAGAATCTGCAGTCTCGTGAAGTTCAGCATCTCTTTAGACATATCGGCGTCTCTGATACGGCTTTCCGCGGCTGTCGTGTTTGTTGAGGCTGTTGTCAGATTGGTTACGGTGTGTTCTAACCTGTTCTGGTATGCGCCAAGCGTAGCGCGTTGTTTTGAGACTTTGGTTATGGCGGCGTCGAGTTTCGTTATAGCGCGGGTAGCTGTTTCGCGAGAGATAACCAATATACCGTCAAGCCCCAAAGCTGACGCGCTCATATTGCCTAAGCGTATCGTCAGGTCTTCCTGTTCGTTCGCCCCTATCTGCAACACTGTCTCGTTGTTCGCTATGTGGACTATAGTCGTGTAGGGCTGTGAGATTTGGGAGAAGTTGTAGCTTTTGGTATTCTCGTTCCATGTCACGTTAATATTAGCCAAGGGGTTGAACTTGACATCTATATTGTCGGTTATGGCTCCGTATATCACGTTGCCGGATACGGTTTGCGTCTCGTTGACGAGTCTGCCGCTGTGGGCGTCGTAGACCGTTACGGTGAACTCGCTTTCTTTTGACTGTTGGATTGTGTTTAGGCCGAGGGCTTGAAGCACGTCCTCGTCGCCTGAAAAATACAGTTCGCCGCCTATGCCGGGGATGGCGCTGCGGACGAGCATTGTGGAATAATATCCGTACCGATAACCGTCGAGAATTTTTTCGGCCTCTCGCACGACGTTGCCGTCGTCGTCGTAGACCTCGTTGGTATAGCGGTAGTACGGTTCAATGATTTCACGGGAATAAACCGACTCGGACGTGCCCGGCGTGCCGTCCGCGAGTGCGCAGAAATTGTCCGCGCCGCCGACGACATATTGCGCTTGGCCGAGGAGATGCGCTATCGCGTCGTTGATTTTCTTGACGGCCTCGGCCATGGTGTCTGAGCCGTAGAGCGTCACGTTCGCGCTCTTGCCGTCGCCCTGATAGAGGATGAGCGTCTGCGGCTCCCGCACAGTGAAGACGCCGCTGGCCGTGTAAAACTCTGGCATCTCGTATAATTTTTTCGGGGTCTCGGCATAGTTGTACGTGATACCTGTCTTGGTGATCGTCCCGGACCAACCGCCAAGGCCTTTGCCGATATTCTTTGCCTGAACCGCGTCAGCGTAGCCAGGTTGATAAGCTCCGTGGACTCGAAATTCTCCGTCCTTCGTGGTGATAGTGGCCGGGACGCCAAGTAGCGCGTCGCCGAGATCCCACTCGCCGTCCACGGTTACGTCAGCGCCTCTGCTGTACAGACCACCGCCAATTCCGGCGCTTCCCCAACCGCCTCGGATTACGCCGCTTCCGCCGTTGATGGTGATGTCGCCGCCGTAATTTGTGGGGGTCGTACCCATGCCATATCTGTCGCCGCCGCCAATTCCGGCGCCTCCGTTGTTGAAACTGTTTCCGCCCCCCTGAACGTCAAACACGCCGCCGTTTATCGTAATGACGCCCCCCGTAAGACCGTCGTTGCCGCTGCCGATTCCGGCACCGCCCGCATTATAGTATCCTCGTGCCGTGATAATACCACCATTGATTGTGATGACGCCTCCGTCGCCACCTCCTCCGCCTCCTATGCCCGCGCCGCGCCAGTTTCCGGCTTGGGCTGTTATTGTCCCGCCATTGATCGTGATATTTCCGGCGCTTGCGTCAGGGTACGCGATATACGCACTGCCGACGTGAGGCCCGCCTATACCAGCCCCGTCATAACCACCGGTCGCGGCTAAACCGCCGTTCGCCGCGCTGTCGATCACAAGTGTGGAATTGATAGGGGCTTCGAGTCCGGCGCGACCCCAGCCGCTACTGAGCGTGTTTGCGCCCTCAAGGTACAGACTGACCGACGCGCCGGTCATATCGAACGCACTGGCACCGCTTACACCGCTCACATTGATGCTCGCGCCGGATAAAATAACGGTGGCCGTAACGCCGGAGGCGACGGTGATGTGGTTTGCGGTGGTCACACCCGTTATCTGAAATGTCCCGCCGCTGGTGATAGTGAGGGTACTCGTTGCGGAATTGAAATTCCACCCATTGCCGGACGCCGCGCCTGTGGAGTCCTGACCATTGGCTATGTTTATGATGTAGTCCGGCTGCGGGATGGATATGGATTGCGCCGCCTGAACCGACACAATCTGGTCTTCGGCGATTTTCATGATATTGCTCTTCTGCACCTGAGCCGCGCCGGGCTTGGCTGCTATATTTATCTTATAGTTTCCTTCAGTTGATATTTTTTGCTTTCTATATATTATCAAGGTTTTGTAC
>BOCC01000056.1 GCA_026002715.1 Synergistales bacterium | reverse complement strand
CGTAATTGTATGCGAGTCGGTCGTGATGTTCGGTATCGTCGCGCTCGTCACCGCGCCGACGTTTACGTTGTCCACCGTGACGGACACGATTTTGCAGCCCACGTTCGGCGTGATTTTATAGGTTTGGCTCGCGCCGCTTACGACCTTCGTCGCGCCCGCGTTTGGAAACGGCGCGATCGTGCCGCCCGTGGTCTGCGTGATTGTTACGGTGCAGGTTGTCACGGTCGTGCCGGGGTTTGTCGGTGTGCCGTCAGTGCCGCCGCCGCCTCCCGCGCCAATGCGCGCGCCGTTACCGGTTCCGCCGGTTCCGCCGGTTGCTGTTACTGTAGCGCCGCTTGTAATCGTAATGTTGCCGCCGCTGCCGTAGCCGCCGCCGCCAATACCCGCGCCGTTGCCGCCGGTGGCGTTAATCGTGCCGCCATTTATGGTGATGGCACCGCCCGCGCTGTTAGACCCGCCACCTATGCCCGCGCCGCCGCCGGTAGCGGTAATGTTGCCGCCGTTGATGGTAATGCTGCCGCCCGCGCCATTTTGACCACCGCCTATGCCCGCGCTGCCATAGCCGCCGATAGCGGTAATCGTGCCGCCATTTATGGTGATGCTACCGCCCGCGCCGTTATCACCGCCGCCTATGCCCGCGCTTATGCCCGTACCGGTGGCGGTCAGTTTGTCGGTTGCGTCATTTGCGGCGTTAATGATTAAAACCGAGCCGTCCGGGGCGTGCAGACCCGCTCTATAGCTCTTCAAGGCATTATCTCCCGCAAGGGTCAGGTTCACAGTCGCGCCGTCCATATCAAAGGCAATGGCGTTATTAGTCGCGCTTACGTCAATGGAAACGCCGCTCAGCGTGATGTCGGCGCTCACATTCGGCTGTACGACGATTTTGTCGGTGGTCGTGGTCGTGCCCGTCGTCGCCATGCCGATGGTGTATGTGCCGTTTGCCGTTATGGTGAGGGTGTTGTTTGCGAAGGAATACCCCGCCGCGTCGCCGGTAATGTCGAACGAGCCCGCCGTGGCCGCGTGAGACGCCCGCGTGAACGCCGGGACGAGTGCAAGCGTCGTCACCAGCGCCAGCAGTATAAACAGAACTTTTTTGTTCATGACTTTCTCTCCTTTTGTTTTTTTGATTTTTAGCTTGCGAGTTTATCTTTCAAAAAAGAACGCGCCGCAGTAGATTCCAACCGCTCTCTGCGCCCTATGGGCTTGCTTCAGTGGGCGGAAGCGCAAAAAAGGCGGCCATCTTCCGTGTAAACACGGAAAACAGCCGCCCGGTGGCGCGAGTATATTCGTTTTTAAGGCACGACTAAAGGACAGACTTATACTTTGTCTGTCTGTCTGTCTGTCTGTCTGTCTGTCTGTCTGTCTGTCTGTCTGTCTGTCTGTCTGTCTGTCTGTCTGTCTGTCTGTCTGTCTGTCTGTCTGTCTGTCTGTCTGTCTGTTAAAACTGTTGCACAATCAGTCATAAATGTCAAGTCCTTTCTGCGAACTCTTAAACAACGCGCCGAAAGTGCGGGCGCGCGCTTTTCTGAAAATTCTGTCTCTATTTATAGCACACTTAGACCGAAAATTGTCGAACCTCTCCAAATTGTCTGTTTCGCGGCGCGACGCTCAGCATAACGCCGAACAGCAGCGCGGCGGTCAGCGCGACAGCGCGAATTTTTCCTCGCGCCCATTTGTTGATTGATGTGTTCATATTCTTTCCTCCTATTTTGCCCCGCCGTTCCGGGGCGGGAAATGATATAAAATGCGACAAAAGACCCGCGTGTGCGAGTCTTCAATCAATGGGCGACTTCATTATAGCGTTTTTAGACGCAAAAAAGAGAAAGGTTACAAAATCGTCACCTTTCTCTTGAATTGAGAATGGAGAGTGGAGAGCTGAGAATGGGGAGTGGAGAGAGGAGACTCTAAAGTCGAGTAATACAGCAAAATACCGATTAATGTATATGACTATCAGGTTAGTTTCATCATCAGGGGGAGTGTCTTTTAGGGGGAGGTCTTTAGCGCATAAAACAACTTAATAGTCATGTTATATATTTTTTCGCGGCGGCTCTTCGCGCTCGAAAATGTGAAACGAGAGCGTTTTTGAGAAAAACAGTTATAATTGAATTGCAAGCGCGGTTTTTTCTTGTTGACCATTTGGAGGTATGCGCGGTGAGTAGCCTTGATACGATTAATACCATGCTTAATAACATGCCAGATAGCAGGTTGCCGGAGGTTCTTGATTTTTTAAGGTATCTCAGGCGAAAGGACGAGAATACGCGCGATATCGAAAAAAAGTTGGCGGCTTGGGATAGGTTCGTTGAAGCGATACATGCCGCCGGTGATGAACATGTTTCAGAATTTGAGCGCGTCAAATTCAATAGCAAGACGACGTTATGACTTACGCTCTTGATACCAATATCATTTCATATATTCTGCAAGACCGGGAACACATACAAAAACGTGTCAGAGAAACGCTTTTAAATGGCGATGATCTGATTATCCCACCGATAGCCTATTATGAGGTTCGCGAGAGGTTTATTGTCCAAAGACGCCCGCAAGAAGAACGCCGCGTTTGAACAAATGTGCTCCGCATTCACTGTGGGAAAAATGACGCTTGCCATATTCGATGAGGCCGCTTGGCAATACGCGTTTCTACGCCGCGCCGGTCATTCCATTGACGATGCCGACCTGTTGATAGCCGCCTTTTGCATTACAAACGATTATACGCTCGTAACAAACAACGTCAGGCACTTTGATGCTATAAATGGCTTGCTGTTTGAAAATTGGCTGATTCCCTGAGTTAAACGCGCTTTATTTTATATGGCCCCTACTGGCGCGGATACTTTTATATTTTTTCACGGCGGTTCTCCGCGCTCGAAACAATAGCCCGCGCGAGGATTTTTTCGCCTTATTGTCGTTATTCCCTTAACTTTGATATAATTCTACACATGAAAAGAGGCGGTTAATCATAAATTATCTAAAATCTATAATCCGGCGCACGATATGAGCGAAAAATGGATTGATCAAAGCTGGAAAGACGTTCTGGCTGAAAATTTAGATGACGCTATCTCGTTCTTTATGCCTGACCTCGCATCGGACAGGGATTACTCAGAAAAGATAACGATGTTAGACAGCGCTTTGCCAGTAATAGACTCAGGCACGGATAAGGGCAAAAGAGACATGGACGTCTGCCTTAAGATTCCTCTGAGCGGAGGAAAATCACAGTGCGTGACTTTGTGTATAGAGCAGCAGCACAAGCCCGACGAGAGCTTCTCGCTTAGGGTATTTCAGGAGTATTACAGAGCGCTTGATAAGTTCCGCGTGGGCTCCTTCGCATTTAATGTGGGAAGCTAAACAATCCAAATATTCTGAGGATAGCCAAAGTCCAATTTACCTGCTGTTAAAAAGCTCTTGATAATCACGTTGGCGGATGTCCGAAATCCTCTGGCTACTCCACGGCCGGCGCGCAGTACGCTGTTGTAACCTCCCCCTCTCTTTTTGTATACGCTTTTCTGTATATTTTCGTTCCCACAGTCAATGCGAAGGAACCAACTCAATACTCTACTTTTGCGGTAAGTCAAATGCATAGTGTTCCATAACACATTGCGGTACAATAACTTTAAAGGAATTTTTTGTCAAGTTTCGCGATAAGCCGTGTAATCCATTGCTTCGCAACGTTGTGTACGGCTTTTTTCTGCCTTTTGCCGCAAAAGTCGGGATATATCCGCGCGCGTATCTTTTTCTGTTTACGCATAGTATAATACAGTCATACTATATATTACCCCGATTCCAAGTCTAACTTGCAGAGGGAAGGATGCATCCCATTATAAACGCAGACGCCGGCTTCCTTGACCGACTAAATCCCGAGCAAACGCAAGCCGTGCTCGCAACCGAGGGGCCGGTACGGGTAATCGCCGGACCCGGAACGGGCAAAACACGCGCTCTCACCGCGCGCTATTGTCATTTGGTTGAAAACTTAGATGTGCCGCCGAAAAATATTCTCTGCGCCACTTTCACCAACCGCGCGGCAGCTGAAATGAAACGCCGGATACGTTCAGCTTTGGGCGACTTGGATTTGGGTTACATCTGCACCTTCCACGCCTTTTGCGTACAACTGCTGCGAGAAGACGGCCATGTCCTCAACTACCCGAAAAACTTCATGATTTTGGACGTGGAGGATCAGAAGCAGCTTTTGTTGGACATTTTCAGGGATATGGGCCTCACTTTGCGGGAAACCACCATCAAACGAACAATTGACGAGGTGTTGGAAGCTAAAAAACTTTACGCCTCTACCTATATCGACCGGTTTTACCTCCTTAACAACGAGGAATTGAAGGTGAAATTCCAGCACGTCTCAGACCGCAGCGAGGAAATATTTCTGCGATATATTTACGAACAGAAAAAATGCTTCGGCCTTGATTTCAACGACCTGATCAACTTCGCCGTCTACATTCTGAGTAATTTCAAAGAAATCCGGCAAAAATGGCAGAGCCGTATGCAATATGTCATGGTGGATGAATTTCAGGACGTAAGCGAGCGCCAGTACAAAATCGCCCGCGTTTTATCCGGCCGTCACGGCAATCTGTTTATCGTCGGGGATCCGGATCAGACTATTTATTCTTGGCGCGGCTCTCATGTCCGGCTTTTTTTGAATTTTCACAAAAAATATAAAAGCGCCAAAACCATACTCCTCTCCGTCAACTATCGCTCCACCCCCGAAATCCTATCCCCGGCCAACGCCCTGATCGAGAAAAACACAGCCCGCTTCCCCTTGAAGCTAAACGCGATCAAAGAAAAAGGCCCCCGTTCTGTCTATTTTCACGCACAAAACGATCGGGCCGAAGCGGACTGGATTTGCGAGCGTATCCAAGAACTGCGGGAAAACGGCGTCTCCCTCAGCGATATAGCCATACTTTACCGCTCGCATTATTTGAGCCGCGCTTTGGAAGAGGCCATAGTGGACAAGGGCCTGCCCTACAAAATTTACAGCGGCGTAGGGTTTTACGGACGCCGGGAGATAAAGGACATTCTCTGTTATCTGCGCATGGTCACAGTCGGCGACGACACGGCTTTTTTACGTACCGTGAACCTGCCTCCGCGAAAAATCGGCAAAAAGAAATTAGAAGGCCTGAAAACTTACGCCGAACAAAAAACCGTGTCCCTCTACGAAGCGCTCAAAGAGAACTTGGAGGGAGAGTTGTTGCGCGGAACGGGAGCATGGCGTTATGTCGGAGCCATTGAAACGGCCCGAAAAAACCGCCCCTCCGAGACATTGGGCAACACCCTGCAAACCCTGCTCGACATGAGTGGCTATGAGGAGTTTTCCCGTCTCGAAGGGGATCAGGAGAGACTCGATAATATCGCGGAATTGAAGCGCGCCGTGGAAAACGCCGGCAAGGATACGGACGCCACGCTGGATGATTTTTTGGAGAAAGCCGCGCTGTTTACAAATCTGGATAAAGATGAAAAACGAGAAACCGTAAAGTTGATGACCATCCACACAGCCAAGGGAATGGAGTTTCCCGCGGTGTTTGTTTGCGGTCTGAACGAGGGCGTGCTTCCCTCTAAGCGAAGTTTCACTCCAGAAGATTTGGAGGAAGAACGCCGCATAGCCTATGTGGCTATGACGCGCGCCGCGGACAGGCTCTTTTTGTCCGACGCCGAGGGCTTCTCAGAGGAGGGGATGAGAAAATATCCTTCCCGTTTCATCTTTGAGGCCGGGAAGGAAAACTTGGATTATGTGGTCGCTTTGGACCCGGCCTTAATCGACGCGGCCCGGAGAGTGCGCGCGTCGGATACGAAGCGCGGAGAAAGCCGCCTGCCCGCTTTCGCCTCAGGCGACCGTGTAACCCATCCGGCCTTCGGCGACGGCACAGTCATAGAGGTAAACTCCGCCGAGCTCAGCTACGTCATACGCTTCGACGGCCTGAAAACCGATCGCTCCGTCCGGTTCGGCGGCAAATTGAGCGGGCTTTAACTTTTTCGAAAAGCGCGCGCCTTGGATATCCAGGTCTGGAGCAGGATGAACACAAAAAGCAACGCCCCTATAATTATCTTGGTCCACCAGGAGTTGAGCGTGCCGTCGAAGCTGATAAAGGTCTGAATTACGCCCTGAATCAGCACGCCGAGAAGCGTCCCCGGCAGGTACCCCACCCCGCCCGAAAGTAGCGTACCCCCTATAACCACGGAGGCGATGGCATCCAATTCAAGGCCTATCCCGGACAGAGAATAACCCGAAAAAGTGTAAAGCGTGTAGATGACGCCGCCAAGGGTCGCGAAAAAACCCGACAACGCGTAGATACCGATCTTTGTCCTGCGTACAGGCAGGCCCATCATCAGGGCCGACTGCTCGCTGCCTCCTATGGCGTAGACGTTGCGCCCGAACTTCGTACACTGCGCTATAAATGTTCCAACGGCCACCGCCGCGACGAGAACGATAGCGATGAAGGGAAAATCCACCCTGTCCGACAGCGGAATGCCGAAGTCGGCGACCCTGTTCAGGAGGGGCGACTTTAAGGGAATAGATTCAAGACTGATTATCTGACTCGCGCCACGGGCAAAAAACATTCCGGCCAGCGTCACGATAAAGGGCGGCAGGTCGTAGCAAGCTATGAAAAAACCCATCACGCTTCCGAAAGCCGTGCCTAATAGCAGCACAAAGGCGATGACAGCGAGAGAATTAAACCCGTACTGCGTGATGAGCTTCGACATTACGATACCGGTGCATGCCACTACCGACCCAACGGAAAGATCGATGCCGCCCGACAGAACGGCGAAAGTCATGCCCACAGCCACTACTCCCAAAAACGCGTTGTCGATAAAGAGATTCACAAACACGCGCAAGGTGAAAAAATAGGGAAAATAGAACGACGCCGCGGCATAAAGCAGTATAAACACCAGCATTGTGGCCAAGATAGGGATGTGGCGCGCTTTGAGTTTCATGCCCGCGCCTCCCCCGCCTTGCCCATGCGCAGAACTTGCGCCCTAAAAGACGGCGATTGAATGAGGCTTATCAGGATGACGACGAACGCTTTGACCACCAAGGTGGCCGGACGCGCCACGCCGCGCGCCAAAATGGTCGTGGTGAGGGTCTGAATGATGAGTGCCCCGACGACGGACCCGGCGAGATAAAATTTGCCGCCGGTCATGGACGTTCCGCCGAGGACGGTGGCCAGCACCGCGTCCAATTCTAAGTTCAGGCCCACGTTGTTGGCGTCGGCCCCGCGTATCTCGGTGGTAAGCACAAGGCCTGCCATCCCGGCGCAAATACCCGAAAACACATAGACCAACAGCTTGATACGGGAGGCGCTGATGCCCACGTGGCGGCTGGCGACGGGGTTTATTCCCACCGACTCGATAAAGAGCCCAAGGGCCGTCCGGCGCGTCAACAGCCACACCGACAAGAGC
The DNA here is from genome assembly GCA_026002715.1 of Synergistales bacterium. Classification (GTDB taxonomy): domain Bacteria; phylum Synergistota; class Synergistia; order Synergistales; family Aminobacteriaceae; genus BNVG01. The sequence goes on along the minus strand of BOCC01000056.1, from coordinate 7,249 downwards.
ACGCCCGCGCTCAGATAGAGGCCGAAAGGCAGGCCGAAGACATAACCGGCCGAAAGATACTCGAACGCCGGGTGTGAGAATTTGATTATCTGTCCGCCGCACAAAAGCTGAGCGACGCCCCGTCCCGACACCATCAGGATAAGCGTGGCCACAAACGGCTGTATGCCCGCCTTGGCCACCAAAAAGCCGTTCCAGCACCCGGCGACAGCGGCGGCCAATAGGGGCGGAAGCACGATAATCATAAAATGAAAATTCCCGCGAGCCAGAAGCGCCGCTATCGCTCCGGCAACGGCTATGATAGCGCCAACGGAGAGGTCGATGCCCCCTGTGGCAATGACTAACGTCATCCCGGTCCCTAAAAGCATCGTAGGCACAGACCTTCGCAAAATATCTATAATATTGCCGTAAAGACGCCCGTCCTTGACCTCGACGACCCCAAAACGCTCCGTAAAAGCCAAGTTGAACGCGAATAGCGCCGCCAAAAAGACGAGAGACCAGAAATACGGGCTTCGTATGATGTTCAGGGCAAATTTTTTCATATGTTTTCTCCTCCGCTCTCTTCCCGGCCCCGCGCTATCGTCTCCATGATGTTTTCGACGCGCGCGTCGTCGCCTGAGAGCTCGCCGATCTTGCGGCGGTCGCGCCAGACCGCGACGCGCTGACAGCAACGGGTCACCTCGTCCAGCTCCGAGGAGATGAAGAGCACCGCCAAACCCTCGTCGGCCAGCGTAAGTATCAATTTTTGAATTTCCGTTTTAGCCGCTACGTCGATGCCCCGCGTCGGCTCGTCCAAGATCAGGAGCCTCAGGTTCGAGGCCAGCCAGCGGGCGATTATAACCTTTTGCTGGTTGCCGCCCGAGAGATTTCGCACCGCCTGTTCGCCGTTCGGCGTCTTGATTGAAAGCGAAGAGATGAAACGCTCGGCTATATTTTCCTGCTCGGCCCGGGAGAGCCTGTTGAAGATACCCCGGTTCGCCTGGAGCGCCAAGATTATGTTCTCCCGCACCGAAAGAGCGCCTATAATCCCCTCCGTCTTGCGATCCTCCGGGCAAAAACCCATCCCGGCCGCTATAGCGTCGTGGGGGGACGAGAGTTTGATCACATGGCCGTCCATACGCACCTCTCCCCGGTCGAGCCCATCGACGCCGAAAATCAGCCGCGCCGCCTCGCTGCGCCCCGAGCCCAAGAGCCCGGCGAAGCCCAGCACTTCCCCACGGTTAAACGAAAGGTCAAAAGGCGCCACAGCGCCGAAACGCGTTGCCTCCCGGACCTCCAAAAGGGGCGTTGGCTCAGAAGCGGCGACTCGCCGGCGCTCGAATTTTTCCTCGGCTCTGCGCGCGCTCACTTCTTCCCCGACCATCGCCGTTATCAGGTCGATTCGGGAAAGTTTGGCGACCTCGAACTCTCCCACGAGCTCTCCGTTGCGCAGGACGGTGGCGCGGTCTGATATTTCGTACATCTGATCTAAAAAATGCGTGACGAAAACAATGCCGAGTCCGTCCGCTTTCAGCCCTCTCATGACGCTGAACAAATTGGAGACCTCCTCTTTATCCAAGCTCGACGTGGGCTCGTCCAAGATCAAAACGTCGGCGGAAAAGAGAAGCGCGCGGGCGATGGCCACGAGCTGCTGGACTGCCACGGAGTAGGAGTTTAGCTGCTCCGAAACGTCTATTTTCAAGTTCAGGCGAGACAGAACCTTCTCAGCTTCTTTGTGTATTTTTTTCCAGTCGATCTGCCTCATCGCCCTCAGAGGCTGGATTCCCAAAAACAGATTTTCGGCGACCGAGAGCGTGGGGATCAGGTTGAGCTCCTGATGGACGGTGCTTATTCCCGCGCGCTGCGCTTCAGTGGGCGAACTCGCTCGCGTCTCCTGTCCCCTCAGGAGAACGCGCCCCTCGTATGGCCGATAGACGCCGCTTAAGATTTTAAGCAAAGTCGATTTCCCCGCGCCGTTTTGTCCCATCAGCGCGTGAATTTCTCCCCTGCGCAGCCTAAAATCGACGCGGCCAAGCGCTCTCACGCCCGGAAAGGAAATTCCAATTCCCAAGGCCTCCAGCAAATAATCCAAGCCATCACCTCCTGTTTCAGTCGCTTTTACCGTATAGAAAAATAATTTCGGCGCTGAGCAACTCATGCAAGGTTCGCATTTCTTTGAATGTCAAGCGTTTTTTATCATCGCGCACCTCACGACGCCGCGGATTCGGCGATATATTCGTTGATGTCCTGCAAAATATATTGAACCCCGTGGACATGGAGGATTTCATAAAATTCTATGACGTAGTCGAACAGATTGTATCGCGTAAAACGTTCCAATACCTGTTTTCCGTTTAGGCGCTCCGACTGTTTGTATATTTCCATGCAGTAAATCAGAAATTTCGTTTTTTTGTCTATACTTTTCACCGCTTACGCCTCTTCCGGATATGTGATTTTTCCTGTCGTTATTTCCTCGTCGAGCAAGGTATAAAGAGTTTCGGCGCTCAGGTGCCACAGCTTGGTTTCTTCCGCTTCTAAGCCTTCATACAGCGTGGAACCATAGAGAAGCGCGATAGCCTCTTGGTCTGACATATTTTTCTTATGCTCCGTTATAGTTGCGATAATTTGAGGAACAAGCATTTCCATTATCACGGCAAATTTCTTCTCCTCCATGGTCTCTACCTCCTATAATGCAGAATACTCCCTGTATTTCAGCCATGACAGGGCTGATTCGCTTTTCAATACAAGCTGATCATACAATTTTTTGACTTTCAGCGCGTCTATTGCCTGTTTCCTTGACAATATGCCTACCTCGAAAGCGCCGATGGTCGTATAAACATCGTCATTCGCTACCGGGCCGAAAACGGCGTCATACTGTTGTTTGTAATCTGAGCTAATTACGCCGCGCCTGTTTTGTATCACATAACCCAACCAGTTTTCATCCGGTGAGGCAAATCTCAAAACGCGCAATGTACGCTCTGCGGAATCCAAGTCTATTTCATAGACGCTTATAAACGCCCCTCCGGTTTTTCTGCGCGCGTAAACCTTACGCGCAAATATTTCCGCCTGCTCTCTGTTTGTGGTGGTATAAAAACCCTCCCCGAAATCTAGAGTTCTCTGAGGAAGAATTATTCTGGGGTTTTCGACCACCACATTACTACCATGATACAATATCATTTCCCCACGCCCCGGAAGAAAATTCAACTTTGGAGTTGCTGCTTTTGATATTTTCCGAATGCTTCTGATAAAAAGAGCCCCTTGTATCGACTCTGGAGCTTTCTCCGAAGCGACACAAGGGGCTTTGCGGTTTTGACTATCTAATACTTTCGGGATCCTATGACGGAAGCGGCCTGATCTTTGGTGAAAAGCTCGTCCTTTTGAACTATCCACTTCTCGATCGTCTCGCCGGCGATGGCCTTTTTCAAAGTCTCGTAGGCAAGAGGCCCAAGGAGCGGGTTGCACTCCACAACGGCGTTCATATCGCCCGCGACCATGGCCTCAAAGGCGGCTTTCGTCGCGTCGACGGTGATTATCTTGATGTCCTCGCCTGGCTTGAATCCTGCCTCTTTGATGGCCTGAATCGCGCCGAGCCCCATATCGTCGTTATGGGCGTACACCACGTTGATGTCTTTGCCGTACTTCTTCAGAAAAGCCTCCATGACCTGCTTGCCAAGCTCCATGGTGAAATCGCCCGTCTGAGACTCTAAAATCTTGACGCCCGGGGTCTTGGTCAGCTCGTCCTCGAAGCCCTTCTGACGCTCGGTAGCGGCGGACGCGCCGGGAGTCCCTTGAAGCTGCACCACGTTGCCCTGTCCGCCCAATTCCTTTACGGTCCACTCGGCGGCTGTTTTCCCCTCGAAAACGAAATCCGACGTTATCTTGCACACGTAAAGGGATTCGTCGTCCACCGTGATTCCGCGGTCCAGCAGAATGACCGGAATCTTGGCCTTTTTGACCTCGTTCAGAATGGGCTCCCACCCGGTCTCGACGACGGGCGCCAAGAGAATGCCGTCCACGCCCTGCGCAACGAAGGAACGTATTGCCTTGATCTGATTTTCCTGTTTCTGCTGGGCGTCGCTGAACTTCAGGTCTATTCCCAACTCCTTGGCCGCGCTGATGACGGACTCCGTCTCAGCCGTGCGCCAGCCGCTCTCCGCCCCGATTTGAGAGAACCCCACAACCAAAGGCTTGTCCGCGGCAAAAGCGCATCCCGCAAACGCGTAGAACAGCGCAACTATCACTAAACCCCATAACTTCTTGCTCATAACACAACACCTCCATGATATTCTCCGCCTCCTATGGAAGCGGGCCTTTTATAGGTCTTGTATCTAAGTTCTTCGCATTGCTAAATTATAGAACAAATCCCTGTTATAGTCAAAAAAATTCTGCTTGGCGCGTTCAACGCCGCCTATTCTGTGTGTATAATATTCCAATAACGATACCGAAGGGAGCGCAGCGCGATGGAGCCAAGCGTCACGGAACAGTTAGTGAAGTTTTTGCGGGACAAAAAGACGGATTACGTCACCATGGGAAAGTTGTCGGCTTTGCCTGCCGCACTGAAGAAGCAAATAGTGAAAAAAGGGCGATTCAACGATAAAATTCAAAAAGCGATTCAGCCCTACCTCGGAGACGCGTTGATACTGAAACGCAAGGGCCTCTCCGTATACCTCGTCATAAAACAGGGAGACGATGATTTGCTGTTCAAAATCATAGCGTCACGGGCCGAAAAATCTGAAAAATCTCTTGGGGTTCTCTCAAGGGATATTCCGTTCAAAAAAGACGAATTCCTCACAATCACAAACCGCTTGCTGACGCAGGGGCGCGTCCGCGTCACGAGAATCAACAATCAAAGCGGCAGAGGATACCTTCCCTTTCTTGCCCCGGCTGAAACGAAACAGGAAACAGCGACGCCGGACCGCCCCGTTTCCGCTGTATCTAATGTGTCAGAAGAAGCGTTTTTATCCGCGTTCGGAGAATTGGAGCGGGCAAGAGCCTTCGTCCGTATCTGCGATTTGCGCCGACGACTCGACTGGCCAAGGCCGGAGTTTGACGCCACTCTGTGCAAGCTGCGCGACGCCGGGATTATTCAGCTTCACGCCGGCAACGTCACGACACAGACGCCGGACGAGGTGGAGGACGGATTCGTCGACGAAAACGGCTACCGCATGGGCAACGTCACAAGATTGGCATGATATTAGCATGATCATGAAAGGATCAGAATGAGCATTCAGGAAGAATTGCGAAGCAGAAATCCATTTGCCTCTACAGCGGCGTCCAATCCCTGGGACAACGCTTACCCGACGGTCTCTTCACTCAATAACGAAATAAGAGATCGAATCGTCGACCTTGTTCAGAACAAGGCTCAGCAACCCTGCGCGCCCATGGCCGGCTTGGTTTTGGGGGACGCCGGGGCCGGCAAGACTCATATGCTCAAGCGTATTTTATCCCAAATTCAGGAGAATCAGCTACCCACCGTCTTTGTTTGCGTGCGCGCGTTCACTATGGGCGAGAAGGTCTACCGCGATCTGTGGCAGGGCATGTTCATCAGCATGAGCCGCAGCTGCGGCCGCAATGAGAAACACACGCGGTTCAACGTGATGGCGAGCCAATTGATGAACGATTGCCGCAGGCAAGCCGCCATAGCTGGAAAATCTAATCCGGAGGTGTCCGAAAGCGTCAGATATTTGCAAAGCGAGCTGCCGGGGTTTCACGGGGACTTTGCGAGAGCGCTGCTCGCCTACTGCGACCCGAATAGCGAGAAAAAGCGCCAAATGGCTCTCGGATGGCTTCAAGGGGAGGCCGATGAGGATAGCGGCCGCATGCTGGGCGTAAAAGATCGCAGCGTCATGTCCGAGTCCGATTTGGAGCGGGAGGCGCAGAGGTTGATCCTTTCGCTGGGGCTCGTTCTCGCGCGCTGCAAAACCTCTATGCTTCTATGCTTCGATCAGCTCGACGGAATGCGAGGCTCCGACCTTATAAACGCTTGGGGGGACGCCGTGGCTTTTTTGGTCAACGATGTCAGCTGTGTTTTGCCTATGGCCTTTGTGAGGGCCGACACGTGGTATGAACTCTTCGGAAAAACCCTCGACAACGCCGTCGTGGAGCGTTTTGTGAACAAATTTCCACTAAAAAACTGCACGCTGGAACAGGCCGAGGAGCTTATTCGCGTTCGCGCAGGCGCGTTTTTTCCAAGCGGCGCGGAGGAAAAATCAGACTGGATCCTCGACCGTCTGAGGGGAAAGCTCAAGAACGGCTCATCTCCGCGCGTGGTGCTGGATCTCGCCAACCGCGTCGTCGTATGGGGAGAGGAAAAAGGCGCGTCTTCGCTATTCGATTGTTTCGACCGAACCTTGCGCGACGAGCGAGGTAAGCTGACCGACGACCTCGCTTCATATCCCCCTAACTCCGAGCATCTCCTGCGCGCCCTTGAAATATATCTGCAAAGCGTTCAAAACTTCGAGAACGTCGAGCGGCAGGACACCGGAAAGAAATATATTTTTTTGACCGGCCGCGCGAATAACTTAGAACATGCCTTTATTATCAATACGGAGAAGAACGCCGCGGCGACGTCGGCGGCTTTGAAGCGAGGCGTGCGCTTTCTGGAGGAAAACCCTTTCGGAACTTGCCGCTATATCACGGACAAGCGCTGCGGTTTCAAAGAGCGGGAACAGTGGCCGAGTGTCTATAAAGAGATGGATAAATTCATGAGCCTCTCGGGCAAGGCACTTCTTTTGGACGAACGACGGCTTGTGATCTGGTACGCGCTCGCCTCTCTCCGCTCTCGGACGGAGAACGGAGATATAACGTACCTCTCGGGCGACGGGGAGAGAGCGGCGGATTTGAAAGACTTGGCGCTATATCTGAAGCAGGGATTTAAAGATGATATTTTAGAGGATATTTATTTAGAGGATATTTAACGGAGGCGTTTTGATATGGACCCTATAGAACAATTCAAAAAAGAATGCCGGGAAGAAATCAGCCTTATGGGGAGCGACAAGAAATTCGCCAAGCTCTCCGAAGACTGGCTTGTGGCGTCCGGCGTTCACAAATACGCTTATCATTTTTCATGGATGGCCCGCCCCGTCATTCAGCTGCCGAGCGACCTCGTGATGATGCAGGAGCTCATATGGGGCATAAAGCCCGATTTCATAGTGGAGACAGGCATAGCGCATGGAGGAAGCGTCGTGTTTTACGCCTCTATGCTGGCGCTTCTCGACGCATGTGAAAACGAACTCAAAAACGAACGGCGCGTCATAGGTATAGATATAGATATACG
>BOCC01000055.1 GCA_026002715.1 Synergistales bacterium | reverse complement strand
CTGCCTGCTGTACGAAGGAATACATCGGCTTCCGCTTGATGTAATTACGGGGCTGAATCGCTTCACGCTTTCGCATTGCGGCTCTCATACTCCCACGCCTACGCTTAAACCTCACCTCGCGGCTTTGGCTCCAAGGCTTGGTACTGACTGCTTGCTAAGCTTTGTCAGGTCGGGACTCTCACCCGACTATATTACGCACACCGAACTGGCGCACCCTCCTTGAACTCCGCGTATTGAGCAAACAGTTCTCTGTACAACCGCTCCATATGCTCCAGCACTATACGCTTGTCAGCTTCGCTCACTAAGCCGGACGCCTCGGCGCGGTCCGCCATCATTACAAGTTCGTCCACGATGGTTTTCATCTCTATGGCTAATTCCGCGCGGCGTTTGGATGTCTGGGCCGACACTGTTTGCTTGCGTAATTTTAACACATAGAACGGCAATAGAATAGCGAGTTTACGCTCCTCAAGCTCTTTTATACCATGCTCAAGAAATTTGAACGACTTCACTTTGTAGTCATATTGTTCGCCTTCGGAAAATTCTAAAGAAAGCGTTACTTCATCAGGCGTTTTCTTTGTCGTTTCCCAGTATATAATCCTTGCGTTAGGGAATTTTATCGATATTTTACTCCCGTCCTCCGATAGCGTTTTTGTGCGCAGGGCCTCAGCCAAGCCGTACTCAAAGACGCGGACAACGATACTTTCGTCGTCCCCTATCTCAGCTTCGATATGATAAGCGTATACCCCGCCTATGATAATGATGGTGTCTGACTGGAGGCGACGTAACTTTTTCGATACGGTTTCAGTGTTGGGATAATCAACAGTGCTGTCTAACGGGTGATTTGTGCCAAACAGACCGTTGATGAATTGAATGACCGCTGCGCTTGATAATCGTATCAACTGCTTCAAGATCAAGTCGAAGATATGCGCCGTATCGCGCTCTTGTTTTTTGTCTAACTCTTTCGTCACTGTACGATTGTCCTCCCGCTTCACTTAGTCATGACGTTATTTTACAGCGAAAAGCGAAACACCTCAACAAGGCATTTTATAACGATGTGTTCTTGATGTAGCGTTGCTCGAAAAGACGAGTGCCGTTTGGAAAGTGAAAGTTTATGAAACGGCACTCACCTTTTCAGCCGTTTATAAAGTATGACAAGTATAACATGCTATAATTTAGCGACATACCAACAGTTGCAATCGGAGGAATATATAAAATGAAACGCAAAGTCGAGCAAAATGACCTTTTGAACTTTTATTTTCCGTCCAACCCATCTTTTTCACCCTCCGGCGAACGCATAGCCTATCGCGTGTCGCGAGCCAACATAGAAAAAAACGGATACGACTCCGATATTTGGCTTTTTGACACCACGGAAGAAACAAACACTAAATTGACCGCGTCAGGCGAGGAAAAATTTTTCTGCTGGAGCGCGGACGGCGCAAGGCTGATATTCGCCTCCGGCAGAAAAGACGCGCGCGCGGGTGAAAGCGTTGCCGGCAAGCGGACTGTTTTTTGGTCTATCCCTGTGTCGGGCGGCGAAGCCGAACGGTTCTTTGACGTTCCCTGCATTGCTAAATCTATAGAGGCTTTAGACGACCACAGATACCTTCTCGCTGTGACACGAGAGCCTGAAAAAACCGACGGCAACCCCGACATGATGGTTTTTGAGCAAGTCCCGTTTATGACAAACGGCAAAGGCTTCACGGGCCAGCAGCGCGCGGCTTTGGCTATTTACGACGCGGATACCGGCAAATTTAACTTTTTAACGCCTCCCCTGTTCGATACTTTGCGTTTTGCGACGGGGCGCGGCAAAACCGAGGCGCTTCTCGTGGGTGTTGAGTACAAAGACCTCAAACCTGAGACGAACGCCGTCTATAAAATCGACCTCACAAGCGGTGAAATGGAGCTTCTCAGCGCCTGCGCGCCCCTCTTTACGTTCGCGCACGCCGCTTGGTGGAACGACGCCGTCGTTGTCACGGGCACGGACCGCCAGAGGTGGGGCGCAAACGAAAATATCAAATTTTATATTCTGCAAGGCGGACAGGACGAGAAAGACGCTATAAGCGAACAACTGAAATGTATCAGCCCCGACATAGACAACAGCTTTACAAACGCTGTTGTGGCCGATAGTCATTACGGTTGTTCGGAGCTCAGCGGGGCGTTTTTTCCGTATGAGGGGAATTTTTTTGCCGACAGCGCCGAGGAGATTGTTGACGGCGGCGTGTACGTCGAAGGGCTTGTATGCTGCGCGACAAACGGCATAAAGAGCCGCCTTTGCCTCATGCGCGAAAACGGGGCGCTGACGCAGCTCACATTCAAAACCTCAGCTGTCGTAGATTATTCCGTCCACCATAAAGAAACGCCGGAGGACGCCGAAAACACCCCTCGCCCGGCCGGAGGGCGCATAGCGTTTGCCGCGTATGAAGGGCTTTGTCCGCCCGAGCTGTATATTTTGGAAAATGGAACGGAAAAGAGGCTTACGAACTTCAATCATCCTCTCTTTGATGAACTGAGGCTTTCTCAGCCGATTCACTTTACGGTAGACAACGGCGCGGGCGCCAAGATAGACGGCTGGTATCTAAAACCGACCGACTACGAAGGGAGCAAAAAATATCCCACGATACTGAGCGTCCACGGCGGACCCAAGGCGGCTTTCGGCGACATATATCACCACGAAATGCAATGCTGGGCGTCCCGCGGCTATGCGGTTATCTACTGCAACCCGCGCGGCGGCGACGGGCGCGGAAGCGAGTTTGCCGATATCCGCGGAAAATACGGAGAGGACGATTTTCACGACATAATGACGTTCACGGACTGGTGCGTCAAAAACCTCAGTTTTGTGGAAGGCTCGCGCCTCGGCATTACGGGCGGTTCGTATGGCGGATGGATGACAAACTGGGCCATCACTCATACAGAGCTTTTCAAAGCGGCCGTATCTCAGCGGGGCATAAGCAACTGGGTGTCGAAGTTCGGCGCTTGCGACATAGGCTATTATTATGTCGAAGACCAACACCTCGGCACACCTTGGAGGCGGGCCGAAAATCCGTGGCGCGACTCGCCCCTTAAGTACGCTGAATATCTCGCTCAAGTCAAAACCCCTACGCTCTTTGTGCATTCCGAGGAGGACTTTCGCTGTGAGCTGGGGCAGGGTCTTCAAATGTTCACGGCCTTGAAAGTTTTTGGAGTAGAGAGTAAACTTTGCGTCTTCAAAGGAGAAAATCACGAGCTCAGCCGCTCGGGCAAGCCGCGAAACCGCTTGTCGCGGCTCAAGGAGATAGCGGAATGGTTTGACGGGCACCTGTAGGGGGAAACTGAGGACGTCCCGATAATATTTCTGACCGGCCTGAGCAGATCTCAGGAAAACAGGCCTCCAAGGTCGTTACGAGTTCAAAAAAGCCGTGCGCGGAGACTGAGATTTAACCCGTAGTCCCCGCGCACTCTATCTCAAGTAGGTTCTTCTCACGCGAAAAGATTTACGCGGAAAAACTTTTCTATAGTCTGCCCTTCCCGCTCCGGTTCGTTATGAGCAGCGCGAGGGCCGCTAAGGCCATCAATCCGGCTCCGGCGTCACATCCGCCGCTGGCGTTACGACTTCCGTCGGGTTCGTTTATTAGATTGTCCGCGCTGGGCGTCACGGGGTTGGACTCCTCCGAAGGCTCGCTTGGGCCCCTACTATTTGCCGCCGTCACGGTAAAGGTGTACGTCGTGCCGTTGGTCAAGCCGATGACGGTGATGGGGCTTGCCGTCGTGCTGGTTGCGGTTTTACTTTCTGGATTCGACGTTGCCGTGTAGAGAGTAATCGCCGCGCCGCCGTCATTGGCGGGGGCCGTAAACTTAACGGTTGCCTCCGCGTTGCCCGCCGTCGCCGTGACGTTGACCGGCGCGTCCGGGACGGTGACGGAGGTGTCCTCGCTCGGCGTCACGGCATTGGACGCCGCCGAAGGCTCGCTTGGACCCACGCTGTTTGTCGCCGTCACGGTAAAGGTGTACTCCGTGCCGTTGGTCAAGCCGGTAACGGTGATAGGGCTTGCCGTGCCGGTTGCAGTTTTGGTGGGATCTTCAACCGCTGTCACCTTGTAGCCGGTAATCGCCGTGCCGCCGTCATTGGCGGGGGCCGTAAACGTAACGATTGCCCACGCGTCGCCCGCCGTCGCCGAGACGTTGGTCGGCGCGTCCGGGACGGTTACGGAGGCGTTCTCGCTGGGCGTCACGGCATTGGACTCCTCCGAAGGCTCGCTTGGACCCCTACTATTTGCCGCCGTCACGGTAAAGGTGTACGTCGTGCCGTTGGTCAAGCCGGTGACGGTGATGGGGCTTGCCGTCGTGCTGGTTGCGGTTTTACTTTCTGGATTCGATGTTGCTGTGTAGAGGGTAATCGCCGCGCCGCCGTCATTGGCGGGAGCGGTAAACTTAACGGTCGCCCGCGCGTTGCCCGCCGTCGCCGTGACGTTGGTGGGCGCGTCCGGGACAGTCAGGCCGATGACTGAGCCCGTGCCGTCGCCTGTGACCGTGGCAGTCCCGACAACCGCTGTACCGCTTGTTCCCGCGTCTATTACGCCTGTGTGTATCACGTTGACCGTAACCGCGCCCTTAGCTCTACTCGCGTCTATCGCCGTGCCGGTGCCGGCGGCTTCTATCTTGCTGCCGGAGCCGTCAACGGTGACGGTCTGCGCGCCCGAACCTGTAAGTACAACCGTCGTTTCGCCGCTTGCGCCCGTGACCGTCGCGCCGCCGCTGACGGTGACATCGCCTCTTGCGTCAATAGCCGTGCCAGTCTGAGCGGTCAGGGTGGTGCCTGTGCCGTCAACGGTGATATTGTTGGCGACAACGCCCGCGCCGGCGGCGGAGTTGGTGGTCACAACCGAGCCGCCGGAAATGCTGACATCGCCGGTGCCGTAGCCGGCGTTCAGCGCGTAGTCGGTTCCCGTGCCGGTGGTCGTTACCTTTGAGGCGTCTTTAATGGTTATATTGCCGTAGCGAGCGAAAATTCCGTTGGCGTCCGTCCCTGTGCTGGTGGCGGTGACCGTACTGTTGCCGCTAATATCGATGTCATTCACCGCAGAGATTGCGTTAAGGCCTTCCGCCGTCACAACGCCGCCGCTAATCGTCAAGGAATTCTCGGCATGGATGCCTGTGCCGTCGGTGCTTTTGACATTAACAATGGCGGTGCCGCTGATATTGACGTTGCCGGTTGCTTGAACGGCAGCACCGGCTATCGTATTCGTGCCGTCCGTTTGTATGGTTCCGCCGCTTATGATAATGTCGCCATCTATGAGCAATCCATTCCCCGTTTTGCCTGTCGAGGAGAGGTTCAGCGTCCCGCTGGACATCGTGAAATTCCCGTTGTTGGTGGTGACTGCGATGCTATAGTTTGTAGCGTCTACGTTTATAGTCAGCCCGGAAATGTCTATGCTGTTCGCTAACAGGACGGGGCCAACGTCTGTACGACTCACGTTCAGTACGGGGGTATTTGTGCCGCTTAGGGTGAGTTTTCCTACTTGGCTTTCTATTCCCCCGACGACGCTGCGCGTGCCATTGACCACAAAGGTCACATCGCCAGTGCCGCCGGTAAATTGTATGCCGTCGGCGGCGATGTCGCCGGTAAGCGTGAATGTGTTGGTGTCCGTATCCCAATCCCAATCCGCAGTTGACTGATCTACTGTGGCGTCATATTGAGTGACGTCAGCACTCACATATGTGATACTGCTCGCCGCGAACGCCGTCAGCGGCGCAAGCGTGAGCAGTCCGATGACGAGGGTCAGAGCGAGCGGCAGGGACAATATCCGCCGCCGCGCTGTGCGGGTTTGTTTCAAAGTCTGCATAATGTTTTCCTCCTAAGATTTAGATTTTGTTGCCGCGCAAAAGAACGAGGTCATCCATAACCGTGACCGCCCGACACCGTTATGCGGGCATGACAAAACAAGCCCGCGGACAAAAGACATCCGTGCGCTACCGATACTGCTATTTTTTTGTGATAACAAAGGGATTTTTGAAACGAAAGAGAACGCGCCGCAGAGTGCGGCGTGGTGGTGCTGTATAGATCTACACCATACGTAGCCCGTAGCCCGTAGCCCGTAGCCCGTAGCCCGTAGCCCGTAGCCAATTGTAATCGATTTCTTTCTCGTGTCAAGCGTATTTTGGCTATTCATGTCTGACTTCCTCACGTCCTTTCTCAATTGCTGAAAACCGAAGAGGATATGGACATCCGTCTTCCGTCAAAATCTCTGACTCGATAATCCGCCTTTGCGCTTTCGAGATATTTCGTCCGAGATGCGCGCCTCCTTTCTTCTTAATTAAAACACAAAATGAAAATTTGTCTACTGAATTTGCCTGCTAAAGAGGTGGCTTTTCGATACGGTGACGTCTTGGCGGATTTTTTAGAGTATGTTTTATCGGTCAACCCAAGCGGACGTAATCCAAACGTAGGGGCGACCGCCCCCGGTCGCCCGTCTTTTGCGCGTTGCCCTGACACGGGCGACAGACAAAAAGAGACGGGCGACCGAGGCGGTCGCCCCTACGAGAGGCGCGCAAATTTTGAGGTGTTTCTGAAGCAATCCTATAGTCACATTATTTTTTGATGAGCTTTTTCCCGAGCGTATATCCGCCGGCGATAAGCTCACCTATCCCGAAATACTCTCCACCCGGCATGTAGAGCAGCGGATCTATTTTCTCGGCCCGCACCTTTGTGCCCTCTTTCGGCGCTTCCTCGTCTATCCAGCAGGCGACTATCTCGCCGACAAACAAGTCGTGGCTGCCGACTTCGAGGCTGTGTTTCAGCAGGCATTCCATAGACACGGGGAACTCCTTCACGAGGGGGGCGTCCACAAGCTCGCCCTTTATAGGCGTGAGTCCCGTCACTTCAAACTTGTTCGCGTCGCGCCCGGAGGCTATGCCTATGTAGTCCGTCTCAGTCACGTATTTTTTTGACGGCACGTTTACGCTGAACGCGCCGCGCTCCGTGATAGCGCTCCAAGAGTAGCGGTTCTTGCGGACCGAGATCTGCAAGCATGGAGGCTCTGAGCAGCAGACCCCCGCCCAAGCCAAAGTTATGAGGTTCGGCTTGTTGTCCTTGTCATAAGTTCCCACCACTACAACCGGCGTCGGGTACAGCCCTAAGCGCGCGCCTAAATTTTTCCTGTTCATTATTTTCCCTCCGATTTTAAAAGTTTGTCTATAATAGCGTACAAAGCTCTGACCCCGTTGATCATGACGCTTTCGTCTATGTCGAACGCGCCGTTGTGGTGCGGCGCGGCGATGTCGGAGCCCAAAACCATATAAAGCGCCTGTCCGCCGCCCTCCTGCACACGGCGCATCATCCAAGTAGCGTCCTCGCTTCCTCCGGCTGGGACGTTGTCCAAAATCTTGCGGAACACCCCAAGCTCGCGCACCGCCTCGCCGGCCGTGGCCGCGAGCGCAGCGTCGCCGTCGGCGTTTGTGCCGAAGCCCATCATCGTAATTTTGGCCTCCGTTGCGTATATCGCCGCGGCGCCGTTTACGACCTCGCAAGCTCTCTTGTACACGTAGTCGGCTATCTCCTGAGTTTCCCCGCGCGTCTCGGCCTTCATCACGGCGCGGCCCGCTATGACGTTGCGCCCAGTGCCGGCAAAGAGCGTACCGACGTTGACCCTCATCGAGCCGTCGCTGTGCGGCGCTATGGCCTGAAGCGATATTGCGGCCGTGGCGGCGGAGAGGAGCGCGTTTTTACCTTCCTGGGGCGCGGCCGCCGCGTGGGCGGGACGCCCCGTAAACTCCACGTCAAACTTCGTGGTACAGAGATGTCCGTATGAGTTCAGCCCAAAAGAGCCGCTCGGCACGCCTATGCCTATGTGCATGGACAGAAAATAGTCCGAGCCGTCTACGACGCCCTTTTGCGTCATGGCGTAAGCCCCTCGGCAACCCTCCTCACCCGGCTGGAAAATAAGGCGAATCGAGCCGCGCAGCTCAGATTTTCTACTGGCCAGAACCTCAGCCAAGCCAAGCCCTATGGCGGCGTGGGCATCGTGCCCGCAAGAGTGGTCAAGACAGGCGTTTACGCTCGCAAATCCCTCCTTGTTCGGTCGGTGTTCCGGCGCGGTCGTCTCGTCCACATCCACGCAGTCTATGTCGAACCTGAGAGATATGACCGGCCCTTCCCGGCCTGTTTTGAGAATCCCCACAACCCCCGGATACCTTCGCGCCTTGTCTATAAAGCCGGCGCTCTCGGCGCCGCCCCGCGGCAGCTGGGCTTTGGAGCGCTCTATTTGTCTGTCTATCTCCGCCTCGTCAGGTCTTCCCATAACAGAAGGGACGTCTATATTGTCAAGCCCCATGGAGAGTTCATACCCAAGCCCGCTGAGGCGCGACGCAATGACGGCCGACGTGCGAAACTCCGTCCACGCGCTCTCCGGGTATTCATGAAAGTCGCGGCGAAGCGCGATAAGTTCACGCTCTAAGTTTTTCCAATCCAAAATAAACGCCCCCCTCATTTTTTCTTCTTGTTGAAGTTGAATAATTTATCCAAACCTCTCAAGGCCTCTTTTTTCGCTTTCTCCTGCGTTTTTTTGAGTTTGTCGGTTTATTTATCGGGCTACAGAGGGTCTTTTGCTATGCCGCTTCCATAGTCTGTTTGCCCCGGTTTCGTTGAATCGGCGGACTTTTCGATTTTTACCACGGCTATGGACGGTTTGTCTTTTGTGCCGGCTATTTTGATGGACACCACGCGAAAGTACGCGTTTTTCCCCTGCTTGACGGCCGTCCCTCCCATCAGAGCGCTTAGAAGCTGAAAATTGACGTCTACGTCGGCATCGAAGTCTAATTTCGCGGCGTCGTCTAAGGTCAGAGTCCCGTCACGCGTCAGGGCGGCGCTTTTGTAGAGCGGGTCGTTAGCCGGGGGAGTCGCGGACGAACCCTTCGCGACAGTGAGCACGCCTGTTTCCATCGACAGCGGAGCGGTGATTTTGGCGTAACGTATTCCGTCCACTTTGTAGAGTTTAGCAAGCGTCTTGAGCCCTGAAAAACCGCTTATCGCCCCGTCCGTCACGGCGAGCGTCCCATTGCCGGAGTAAGAAAATTTTGGCCGGGCCTCTCCGCCCAAGTTCAGCGACAAAGTTCCCTTGCCGGTTATCTTGCCCTCTGAGCCGCCCGCGTCCTGAACAAGCGCGTTTACGTCAAAGCCCGTAGCGGTGAGCGAGTCGCTCCACTTCATGCTGTCCAGATTGACGCTGAGGTTGTTGACGAGTTTGCCGCCGTAGAGCGCGAGCGCGGCGTTGGATGATTTGAGGGTGTTGCCCGAAAACGAAAAAGGAACGGACATATTCGAGAGTTTGAGCCTAAAAAGAGTCGCGGACGCCGCGCTCAGCGTGCCCGACACAGCGTCGGACGCCCATTTGAAAGCAAGGGAAGGAGATGAGACGGTATAATCAAGGGCCGTAAAGGTTGGCGCGGCAACATTTCCCGTAATTGTCAGGTCTTTTGGCTTTCCTTTTATACTCAAGTCGGCGGTGAGCTTGCCGGAGAGGGCGTAATTTTTGCCTCCCGGTATGATATCCGCTATCTTTCGGGCGTCCAAGTCGTTCAGGTTGGCCGTAAGGTCGAGCGTAGGGGAGGTCAGAAGCGACAGCACCGTCCCCTGAACAAACGCCTGAGAGTTTTCAAAAATAAATTTTCCGCTCACGCCGGCCGAGCCGTCCTTGTTCAGCTTGACCTGCAAAGCCGCGTTTGTCGCGCTCTTGCCCATTGCGGTTATGAGGGGCGACGAAAGCTCGACGGCGCCCGACGGAACGCCGTCCGTCACGCTCAAAAAGAGCGCGAATTTTTTGATGCTGCCGCTGACTTTGCCGAGAGTCGGATAGAGCTTGGCTATCTCGGACAAGGGGGCGTTCGCGCCGTCTAATTTGAGCGCGAAATCTCCGGTTTTGGGCTCCGCCGAAAAAGACCCCTCAAGGGGAAGTCCGAAAATCGACGTCTTGAGATTATCGACCGACAGCTGCGAAGCCGCGTATTTCACGCGCGCCGACAGAGACGAAACAGGATAACCGCTGAGTTTGCCGCCCTTAAAATCGATGCTTGCCGTGGCGGTAAAGTCGCCGCTTGAACCGTCTATCGAAAAATCGGCGTCCGTCTTGCCGTCGTAGTCGGATGGGTTTACGTTTGGCGGCAAATTTTGGGAGAGAAGCGCCACTATCTCAAACAAGTCTATAGCCCGCGCGGAACCCTGAATCTCAAAACGAGGCGACGACGCGCAGCGCTTCACGGCGCCGACTATGGCGAGTCCGCCCTTGCCAAGCGTTATATCGCCCCTGTTTATCTCGATATTGTCAAGCTCGGAGATGGCCGGGACGTTTATATCGAGATTGCCGGACAGCGGAATTGCGCCGATATTGGAATTCAGGCCGAGAGCGAAGTCGAGATCGAGTCTGAGCCCGCCGCGCTCTGACGCGAAAAAGCGCGCCGCGACGCTCTTCACGTCGATCTCACCCCATGGAGATGCGAGGCGGGCTTGTTTTACGGAAATGCTGCATAGCGGGAAGTTAGATGACAATATAGAGGAAAATTCGCTTGAAAGAAGATCGGGGACCGCGCGAAGCATGGACGCGAAGCTGAGAGTTCCCGACAGGTCGTCGGCTGAGAAAACAGTCCCGTCGTTTTGTGACGAAAGTTTCACGCCGCTGAATACGTAGCCTTTGAGCGGGTTGCCTTTGGCGCTTTCGACGGACAGAGTCATGCCGGTCTTCGCGCGCACGCTTTTCTCGGCCGCATCCGCCATTATGTCCGCGCCGATGTCAAGCGTGAAGAGCGCCCCTGCGCCGACGGCGCACAGCGCAAAAAGCGCCGAGAGGATGTAAGGCCAAGCTCGCTCTTTCTTCCTATGTCGCTTTCTCATCTTCGAGCCTTCCGCGTAAATTTTTTGCGCCAAAGAATTTCATCATGAAACTCGCTTTCGTGTCCTATTTTTCATTTTCATTTTCATTTTCATTTTCATTTTCTGAATTTTATTTTTGTATTTTCTACAATCACAATAACTACAATAGCTACAATTGTAAATTGTAAACTCAAAAATGTAAAATCCGACTTGCGCGCTGAAACGCTATAAATAAAATTTTAAAAATGATGAAATCCGCGCGTTTTTGAGATTGATATTTAGGTATTGGTATAATTCTATGTTTTTCGAGTACTTTTATTTGAGCAACACGCTATCTTGACATAACGCGAGAGGGAAAGATAGAATATTAATAGAGTTTTTATAAAGCGTGGTGAATTTTCCATAATCTGAAGAGTAGGGAGGTTCTAAAATGTTGAAACCAGAATACAGTAACTTTTTCAGTGTCTCTGTCAATGCTCAGGCTCATGAGGTGGGCATACGGTTTCTTGTCCGAGGCGTATGCGAGGCGGTAGACGGAACTTCGGGCGAGCAGATTCAGCAGATTGAAAATCTTGATGTTGCGTATGTCGTTATGACTTTAGAAAATGCGACTGGGTTGCGTGATGTATTGACAAAAGCTATTGAAAATAGCTCGATTGTCGCCGATGAAAAACCTATTTGAAACAACTGACGCGCTTGGCCGGAAAGTGATATGCGAATCTGACCAATGGCATAGTCATATAATAACGTCTCATCCTGAAATGATTGGTAAAATTTATAATGTAGAATCAGCTGTGTCAAAACCTGATGTAATATATAAAAGTGATAAACACGATGATAGAGACGTTTATTTTCAGAATTACGGTTTTCCAGAACTTTACATAAAGGTTGTCGTAGGTTTTTCATCAGACCCCGGAAAAATTATAACGGCATTCATACAAAAAGAGATAAGAGGAAATATTGATAAGAAAATTAAAAAATATGACAAAACCAAACTTTCTTGACTACGACAAGCAATATGACATCCTTAGTATAGGATTCGGAGACCGTTCAAACGCTTTCGGAGATGAAGCCGACAGTGATTATACTGTCATGCGCGATATGGAGTCAAATAAAATTGTCGGTCTTATAGTCTGGGATTTTTTGAGAAAATATAAAAGCAAAACTCTTCCAAAATGGCCAGATGGTATAGACATCAATATTGACACTGATATTGTTTCAAATGTAGCTTTTTGATTTTCTGCAATAAGTGTGATGGATAGAAGGGAAGCAATCTTTACGGAATTGTTTATGTTGCCGAGGGAAAGGGACCACACCCCACAGCCTTAGTTCTCCATGGCTTTCCCGGAAACGAGAAGTGTTTGGATCTTGCTCAGGCGTTGCGCCGCGCGGGTATAAACGCGGTGTTTTTCGGTTATCGCGGCGCATGGGGCAGTGAGGGAAATTTTAGTTATCAGAATTGCATCGACGATACAAACACGCTCATTGATTTCTTCAAGCAGCCCGCAAATATAGAGAAGTTCCGCATCGATCCAGCAAAATTTATCGTCATGGGGCACAGCATGGGCGGTTTCGTCACGATGAACGTAGCTAAGGCGCAAAAAGACGTTAAGGCTTACGTCTACCTATCGGGATGGAACGTTGGATACGAGGCTGAGCGCCTTCAGAAGGCCGACGCGGATGCGGTAGCAAAACGCAAACAGGGTCTTGCCGCCAGTGCCGCTCCGTTGAAGGGCACAAACGCCGAGCTTTTGTATGATGAGATCCTTTCGATGAAGGACACGCATAACCTCGTCAATTTTGTTCCAGAACTCGCCGGGAAGAAGTTTCTCATGGTGACCGCCAAGAAAGACACGGCCTGCCCTGCGGAATACGATCATATACCCCTTTATGACGCGTTGAAAAAAGCGTATCCCAACGATGTGTCAGAGTTTACTCTGGACACGGACCACGTCTATTCCGTCTCTCGCGTGGAGATGATTCGCGGCGTGTTCGAGTGGCTTCAAAGCATCAGCTATTGATGAATGGCGGGACTTAACGCGGCAACTTGAAAAAAATGTGCCATTTAGTTATAATTTAGTTATAATTTAGAACATTCTCGCTTTAGTATGTAAATTTGGATATGAAAGCGAGAAAATTCGTTTTGGGAAAGGGCGATGGATATGCGGGAGGGTTCTGTGCTCGTAGTGATTTTGTTTGTGGCCATAGTTTTGATGGTGGTTATGATTTCCAAGTTCAAGATTCATCCGTTCGTATCTCTTTTTACGGTGGCGCTTTTGATGGGTTTGGCCGCCGGAATGCCGATGAATGACGTGGTGGGCACCATAACCACAGGCTTTGGCAATACATGCCGCTCTATCGGTATAGTCATTCTGTTCGGTACGATAATCGGGGCAATGCTCGAGCAAAGCGGAGCCGCTTTGACGATGGCCGACAGCGTCCTGAAGGTCGTCGGGCAAAAGCGCCCGGCTTTGGCTATGAGCATCATCGGATACATTGTATCCATTCCCGTTTTCTGCGATTCGGGCTACGTAATTCTGTCTTCTTTGAACAAATCCCTCTCCAAGCGCAGCGGCGTCAGCATGGCGACGATGGCCGTGGCGCTTTCCACCGGCCTCTACGCCACTCACACCCTCGTGCCCCCGACGCCCGGCCCCATAGCGGCGGCGGCCAATCTTCACGCCGATCTCGGCCTTGTGATTCTCTTTGGTGTTATTGTAGCCGCCCTCGCCGCTTTGGCCGGCTATATTTACGCCGTAACGATGGCAAGCCATTTAGAGGTTGAGGAGAGCGACGGGCTGAGCTTCGAGGAGCTTGTGGCGAAACACGCGCATCTCCCCTCCCCCTCAAAATCTTTCGCGCCGCTTGTCGTGCCGCTTATCCTTATCGGAATAAACTCTGTCATCAGCTATCCAACCGTTCTTGAGGTAGTAGGCAAGGGCTCCACACTACACAATATATCGACTTTTATCGGCAGCCCCGTTATCGCGCTCTTCATCGGCGTACTTCTGTGTCTGTCCCTGCCTGAGAAAATCACCGGAGAAGTCACGGATAAGTGGATAGGCATCGGCATCAAAGACGGCGCTACGATAATCATGATAACGGCCGCCGGCGGAAGCCTCGGAGCTATCATCGCCGCCACGAAAGTCGGGGATTTTATCGGCGCGTCATTGGCTCAATATCAGCTCGGGATATTCCTACCCTTCATCATAAGCGCCGCTCTCAAGACCGCGCAAGGCTCGTCGACCGTCGCGCTTATCACGACGTCGACCATAGTCTATCCGCTTCTTGAGTCTTTGGGCTTGGGGTCGCCAATGGGCGCCGTTTTGGCTACGCTTGCCATAGGCAGCGGCTCGATGGTCGTCTCTCACGCCAACGACTCCTACTTCTGGGTCGTCACGCAGTTCTCTAACATGAAGGTCGGCACGGCCTACAAAGCTCAGACCATCGCTACTTTTATCGAAGGTATTGTGGGTGTGGCCGCCGTGTGGGGGCTTTCTCTGATCGTTCTGTAGAGTCATTAGTAATATAAGTTTCTAAATGCCCCTCCGTCAAAAAGAACGACGGAGGGGATTTTTTTGGGGTGCTATACGCCTCGCGCCAGCAGCCACTCAACCAAAACTTTCATCCCTCCGTCCTTCGCCATCGGCATAATAAAATCCGCTATCTCTAACACGAGGGGGTGCGCGTTTTTCGGCGCGGCGGCTATATCGGCGCGGCGGAGTATCTCTATGTCGTTCAGGTGGTCTCCGGCCACTACGATAGTTTCAGGGCGGACGGGCAAGCGGGACAGAAACCTGTCGAACGCGCTGCCCTTTGAGACGCCTTTTTTCAATATATCCAAAAACTCCGCCCCGCCGGGGACAATTTCCACGCGCTCTCCAAGGTGTTCGCGGATAGAGTTTTCCACGCGCTCGAAAATATCAGGCCCCAACCAGAGGGCGATTCGGTAGACGGGACAATCGAAAGACGTATCATCTATAAACGACGGTCTGTCGATATACCGCACCTCTACGCCGGATTTTTTGTAAAATCGGCTCGTCTCGGCGTCACGGGCGCGGCATAGAATGAACTCGTCGCAGGCTATTTGAATCTCGG
>BOCC01000054.1 GCA_026002715.1 Synergistales bacterium | reverse complement strand
ATCATAGAATCGGGGCACAAGGAAAATTCGCGATTAATACCTGAAACCACAGAGCCAGCGAAAAAGGAAAGGCAAATCATAAAAGAAGATCCTGCCGAAAAAGCCAAAAGGAAAGCCGAACAAGAAGAACTTGAGAAAAAAGCAGGCATTCGAATCCGTCAGCGTCGATATACCGATTCTGAAGTGGATAGACGATTCTTGGAAATGATCAAAGAGTGAGTGGGCATGGATAAGGATCTGAGGTGAAACCCTTGAAAATAAAACGAATTGAAGAGTGGGTTCCTATTTTTCGGAAAATGCCAAAGGTGGGAGAGTTACTTGTTCAGAAGAAAAAAATCACGGAGGATCAGCTTTTAACGGCAATTCATATTCAAAACGAGAACCGAGAAAACCCGGGATTAGATCCAAAAAAAACTCTAATTGGGCAGATTCTTATAGAAAGGGGTGATATAACCGAAAACGATCTTTTAACTATTTTTTCAGAGCAGTTAGAACTTCCTTATGTACAAAATCTTTCCCTGAGAACATTAGAAGAACAGGGAATAGAGACAAACTTAGAGGCATGTAATAAAATGTACGGACTTTGCCCATTGGAAATGCTTGAAACGCAAGAATTTTTGCCTTATAAGTTCGATATAGCAAAAGACGAAGAGAACGGCAATATCGCATGGAATGTTTTTTGTTTTTCAGCCGATCCGTGGGATTATGATAAAATTATAAAACTATTCCAACAATTGATTATGAATGCCAACGAATCTTTAGAAGTAGAAATTATAACTGAAACCAACAACAAATCGGATTTTTCACTTTTGAATGTCACTGATTTAAATGTTTATATTTCTTTCGCGCGGCGCAATGACATCCTTCGAACAATTGAAGAACTAAAAGAGTTTCTTTATATGGGTGTCAAGGATGTGGCGAGCGAAAATGATTATGTGACAATTCGTCTTTTTAGAGAAATACTGAATTTTGGGATCCAAACAAAGTCCAGCGATATCCATATCTTACCAAATAATGCCAATGGAGGATTGCAGGTCAGGCTTCGTAAGGACGGAGTTCTCGCCGAAGAATCCCGGTTTACGCGCGGCAGTGAAAAATTTCCAATTCAAAGTTATGACGAATTTGTCAATGTAATCTTAAATGAGGCTAAAATACGGAGTCATGAAAAATCTGTGATGGCTCTGGACGGAGCGCTTCAGTACTCGGTGGACGGAGTAACTTATGATATGCGCATAGCTTCCGTACCTGTCTTGATGGGACAGCGATTATCTGTTCCAAAAATCACTATTCGTATTTTATATAAAGGTAATACGCGTGACGTTAATCGTATAGGGATGTTACCTAATCAAATTAAAATCATAAAGCAGCTTTACTCGAAATCTGAGGGGCTAACACTTTTGACGGGGCCCACCTCCAGCGGGAAAACAACCACCATTTACTCAATACTAAACTGTATGGATTTGGCGCACCATGCTTGCTACACAATAGAAAATCCCGTCGAGTATGAGTTGCCTCAAGCTGCGCAAATACAAGTGGAAGAAAAATTGGGTCTCACTTTCGCCAATATACTGCGAAATATGCTTCGTCAGGATCCTGATATAGTTTTCGTAGGAGAGATGCGAGATCATGAGTCCGCCGAATCTGTTCTTCACATAGCGAATACCGGACATACCGTGCTATCGACTATTCACGCGAACAGCGCGTACAAGGTACCTCAGAGGTTGATAAACATGGGCATCAGTCCGCATCAGATTTTTTCATCTCTAAATTTGGTTATTTCTCAGCGTCTTGTGCATAAAAACTGTCCCGAATGTCTCAAGGAATATAATCCGACAGGTTTCGAGCGTGAATTGCTTGGACTTTCGTCGGATGTTGTGTATATGCACGGTACAGGGGTCGTCAACAACGAAACCTGCGGGCGCTGTGAGGGCAGGGGGTATATTGGCCGAATAGGGCTTTTTGAAATCCTGCCGACAGCTATGTATCCGGAGTGGGAATACCACGCGGATACCCCGGAGAGACTAAAGAATTACTTTACATCTATGGAAAATGAAGATGGAGAAAAACTTTATCCTGATTTGATGGAGGACGCAAAAATTAAAATGAAAAAGGGGTGGATTTCGCCAAAATCACTAGCGTCGGTGTTCTCCCGTCTTGAAATGAAAGATTAAAGGGAGGGATTTAAAATTAAAAAGAGGCCAGGTTTAGCTTTGTTATCTCTTGTGGCGTTGGTTGTCATTATTTTGTTGATAACTTTGGGTGGCATGATTGCCATTGATTCACAGTTTGCTATTATGCAAAAACGCAGCCATGCTTTACAAGGTGTAGGACAGGAATTGACTAATACCTTATTGTTGCAGCATACAATGTACGCGTTGAGAGTGAACAAATTTTATCAGGCAAAAACAGAGTCAGAAAAGTCTGAGTTGAAAGCGGAGGCTATGTCTAAATGGTTTACCAAAGCTGAAATTGATGCGAAAAATGAATACGCGTATGAAGAAGTGCGCGGAAAATTCGGAGTTTCTTTTTTTGAGGCTATGGATAGACAATTAAATTCAACAGTGGCTTTAAATATCAAAAACTTTACCATAAAAATTCCGCGTGACGATCTGGTGTACGATTTAAATGGATTTTTGATTGTGTGCCGCATAATTGCCACGATTGTGCTGGATGATGGATTTATGTTGGCTCCGCAGCTACTGAGCGGCACAAAGTATATCAAAGAAATTACAGCGGAACGCAGAAGTATAACAGAAACGTGGGGTAAGCATAGCTTGACCATAACGATTCCCATGAAGATAGAGGGGGATGGCAAAAATTTTTGGATTGACTAGGAAAAGAAATAAAAAGTTGGAAGACGAATTTGTTTCTCCGGAAGATAAAACAAAAAACGATCTGCGAGTATCCCCATTTATCGCCGGAATGGATGAGTATATGGAGAGGTATGGCAGTTTATCAAAAACCGCCGCGAGATGGCGGCAAATCAGTTTTGTTCTTGTGTTGCTTTGCGCCTTGTGTGTCATTTCCGTTGTCATCATGTCCAGCAGCGTTAAAACAGTGCCTTTTATTGTACAGGTAGACCAGCATGGATATGAAATAGCTGTTAAACCAGTCCAGGCATCTGCTATAGACGACAGACTCATTATTTCGCGGATAGGCAGGTTTATCAATAATTTCAGGACAGTTTTACAAGACGACACAGCGCAGCTGGTTTATATAGATTTTGTTTATAAATCTGTTCCGGTCTCAGGGGCGGCGTATCGAAAATTGATAGAGTTTTACAAAGACAATAATCCGCTCACAATTGCGACAATAAACAAGACAACGGTCCTTGTCGAGTTAAAATCTATTTTGCCCCTTGGGACTTCGGGCAAAACATGGCGAGCTGAGTGGGACGAGAAGAGGATGAGCGATGGCAACTTAAACTCGTCAAAAAGTTTTACTGGGATTTTTGACACACAGCTTATGCCACCTACAGGAATAAGGGAAATTATGGAAAATCCGATGGGGCTTTTTATTACAGATTTCAATATTACCGAAGTTCTAAAATAGGAGAGATAAAATTAGCATGAGAAAAAAAGTTTTAAAATGGATTGCTGTAAATGGATTACTTGGATTTATAAGTGCTAATATATTCTTTGGTTTGCCGCAAGCCGCTCTTGCGGCAAACAAAGACGAACAAAACAGAGATCTTATGTCTCTTATATCAGAAGAGGGTTTGCCAATTATATCAGGCGATCAAAAAGATTTAACTTGGGAGATGATTGATGAATATTATGGATTTTCAAATACCGCGCCCGTGACACGCGATGAGATAAATGAGCAGGCTTGGTTGGATCAGGAGATAGCAAGAAAATATTTGGATATAACGGAGGATTTAAAGTTAAGGGAAATTGACAAAAAGGCAACAGAATTAGTGAAAGAATTTCACGGCGCAAAAAACGGCGTGCCCCCCGTGCAGGGGAACAACGGCGTTGTACAGGTCGCTTATGGGTCTTATAACCCGAAAGTCGTTTGTAGACCTATGCGTGTTACCGATATCATGCTCGAACCAGGTGAAAGGGTGACGGGTGTCCACGCCGGAGATACTGTAAGATGGAAATATACTCCAGGTACGAGCGGAAGTGAGCCAAATCAGGTGACGCATGTGATGGTAAAGCCGCTCGCGGCTGACATATCGACCAACCTAATAATACATACCGACAAGCGTTCTTATACTATCGATCTGGTCTCCACCAACAACGAATATTTTCCATCTGTGTCTTTTTCTTACCCCGAAGATGACATGAAACTCTGGGGCGCGTTTTTATCCGAGAAAAGACGCAATGAGGGAACCGTACTCAACGAGGGGCTCTCAACAGATCCGGAGAGTATGAACTTCGAGTATGAAATACGAGGGAATCAGTCATGGAAACCTCTCCGAGTATGGGACGACGGGCGGCAGGTGTACATCCAGATGCCCAAGGGATGGGAGAGATCGGGTATGGAAGCCCCTGTGCTAATCGTTTATGAACGGAAAAAAGAGCGCATCGTAAATTATCGAGTCAAGAAAGACATGATCATCGTTGATTCTCTTTTTAAAGAAAAATGCGCACTTATCGCGGGAACAGGAGCGCATCAGGACAGGGTGGTTATTCTCAGGAAAAAATAACGAACAGGCGAGGGATGGAGGAATAACTTATGGGAATTATGGACAACAACGACTACGAAAAATTCGAAAAAATTGTCGAGGGCAATTGGGATAAAATACAGTCCGTAGTGAGAGAGGCATACAAACAGGCGGCCACGAGAGAAGATAACGCTTATACGCATGTCCTTTTGGACAATGAGAGTGACGAGCCTTATATCGTCTATGATTTCGGGAATAATTCATACCCCGGAGCACATGTTTTGGTGAGCTACGAAGGCTGGGCGGCGGATTTCATCACAGAAGAAGAGTTCGAGGAGGGCGGTTACGACCTATATCCCGACTGTGACTTGGCTTTCATCATGGGAAAAAAACAATATTTGGCATCAGAGAACACAAGGATGGCAAATGATAGGCAAGAGCGTTATAACGGGCGTTAGATGGTATTTTAATCTAAAAAAATATAACGAAAGCGAGAAAAGGTGCAGAAAATAATGAAAAAAAAGTTGATCGTTGGGTTTTTGGCTATTGTATTAGTGATGGGGATTTCTACGGCGATAATTCTAACTTGCCCTCCTGAAAGAGCTACAGCGGCTGAAGAACCGATTGCGGAAGTAACGCCGCCCGATAATCCGACAAACGCGATTACGGACGGATTTGTCGCTGCTTCCCCTGTCCCCCTGCTGAAACTCATTACAAAGGAAAAAGATTTAAAAAACGATCCATGTTATATTGTTTCAATGAAGCCGTTAAAAGGTGAAGCCAGAATACTGATAATATATCTTAAGAGCGATATTTTGGAAACTGTACTTTATGATGCAAAAACCGGCAAGACCGAACGATATGACGTAACTATTCCGCGTAAGGATATTCGTGAATATTATAAGTCGCGTTGTTTTAGGGCAAGTAAATGGTTAGAAGTTTTTCAGAAGCATGAAAACAGCGTAAAGAAGGCTTCTTCCGTCACAGATGAGGAGCGAAAGGCTTATGAAGCTAAGATTATCAAACTTCAAGCGAGGGTAGAGGAGCTTGAGAAGGAACTGTCGAAGTATAAGACGTCAAAACCAGCGAGTAAAAGAGTACCTGTAAAAGTTGTACAACAGTCAGAGAAGAGTAAGCCACAGACAAAAACAAAGGCATCATCCAAAAAATAAATAAGCAAGATTTTATTATTTCCCGAAAGTCGGGGAAAAATACCTCTCCGACCTTGCTTCATTTGAGATGCCGGAAAGAAAAGGGGATGGTGAACAGCATGATGTCGATATGGGAAGTAGAAAAATACGAGAATGAAGACAGTCGCATGCGTGAAATAAGAGATATATTCATGAAAAAAGACAGTGGGTACAGTAACATTGAGGCGTACTACGACGCGATTGCCGAGTCCGGGGCTTTCGATATGCCGGTAGCTGACGTAATAGGCAGTGTCAAGCCAGATATTCTTTACGAAAATATAGACGCGGCAATTATCGACGCTGTCGGATTTGACACGGAAATGACTGATGATCCTTGCGATTATACTACAAACGAAATATTGAAAGACGCGGTATCCAAAGCTGTAATGGATACGCTCACTTATGAGAAAATGTCTCAGACAATAAAAAGACTGAAAGAAAAGGTGGTTGAGCTTCCGGACGCGTTGGAGGTAGACCGTGGCCGTGGGAGATGAGAAAGACATAGAAAGAGAAAGGTTTGATCAGTTAGAAAAAGCCAGAGTTGCGTTTGAGAAACATAAAAAGCAAGAAGTAAGTTTTAAAAAAACATTTGAATCATGCAAAAACAAGGGGAATAACTATTATTCCGATATTGTTTTCAGGTTTTATGATGATATAGAGAGACTGTATTTGCAAGGAAATTCACTGTATAAGATTTTTAGGTTTTTAGCGACTGAAAATGTTTTTGAAGAAAATGCCAATGACACCAATTTTGCAAGAACATTTAGGCGAGAAATGATTCGAAGGAGGAAAATTCAACAAATAAATTCAAATTCAATTGACGTCTTTCAATCCGCACCTGTTGGAAAACAAAGAGGCGAGACGGATAGAAAAGCTGAAAAAAATGAAGAGAAGAAGATCCTGCAAGAAACCTCCGCAAAACAAGAATATCCAAAAGAACGAAAAGATGTGATAACTTCGGAGATCCAAAGCGAAAATGAAAATGAGTGGCCTCCTTATGACAAAGAAGGACGCAAGCTATTCATTTATGACGGGAAAAAAGTATATGTCAATTTAAACGACCCGGAAGACTTGCTGCCTGATTTTATAAAATTGCGAAAAAAACTCGAAAATCCGGATAGCCTGAGATTTGGGGATTACCCAGATTATATACAGAATGCCATGGAAGACAGTCAGGCAAACGGAAGATCCATCGCCGACAGAGAAACTCATAAAGCTATGATCGCCGAATGGGTCAACGAAGAGCTCAGTAAATTCACCTAAAAGGAGGAATAGCAACAATGGACGAGCAACAACCTAAAATTTTGCACAGAGTTTTTTATGTTACAGGTTCAAAAGGTGGGGTAGGGAAAAGCCTTGTAGCAAAAACTCTAGCTCACTGTATAAATGAACAAAATCAGAGGCTCAGGATTATCGATACGGATGACAGCAATCCGGATGTCGATAAAGTTTATGGAAAATTTTATCCTTCTGATTTCATCCCCCTGAACGATAACGCTAAATCCTGGACGGATTTTATAAACAGATTGGAAACAATCACCAGAACGGGGAACCATCATCAACAACGCATAAACGTGGTAGTTAATGGCGCGGCCAGAGATAACAAGAGTATTGAGCATTACGGGGATCTGTTAAATGATACTTGTAATGAGGGTTTAAATTACCGATTTATAACGGTATGGGTTTTAAACAATCTCCAGGATTCGGTCAAACTTTTGGAAACTTATTTAAAGACGGTAACTATCGGTACTGTTTTTGCGATGAGAAACGAGCATTTTGCCCCAAGCGCGGAATTCTTCGAGTTTAACAGAGTCTACCCCCTTATGAAGAGAATTTCATCCGTTTATGATTTTCCGGTTTTGGAGACTTCGGTCTTGACTTATATAGATCGTAATAATCTTACATTTTCTGATGTTACGGGTATGCTTCAGGTTGGGACTAGAATGCTGCTTAAAAGATGGCTCCGCGACGTGTCGATAATCTTTTCTGGCATGTTTAATATATTAGATCGGCTTGATATTTCGGATGGAGTTGATAAGGTTGTCGGAAACAGTATTGAGCCATGAGAGTAATACATTAGTGGCTTCGGGCGACATATCCGCAGTGTTCGAACATTATCGCAAACTTAACGGTATAGAACTTACTCAAGAGCAAAAAGCACGCTTGGCGAATCTTATCAATACGTTTCGAATGCAGGGGATAATTGAGTTTCAACACATTATTTTAACCATGGAATATTATCAGTCTCTTAACCAACAAAAGTTTGACAAGTTGCGTGAGAGCTTAAGCAAAACAGAAATGTCAATGGATAACCTCTCGAAAAACGTACAGAGTACAGCAGAAAAAGACGAGATTACGGCAAATCTTAAACGGCTTGTTGTTGAGATAGAAGATAAACTGCATGAAATGGAAGATAAGATGCTAAAAGCAGGAGGGTTGAGTGACAATTTAGCTGATATAACAGGCAGAGCGCATAAGAATTTTGAAAAGATTTTCGATGATTTAACCAACATGCCGGCAAAAGTGAACGAGCAAATTGGAAAAGAAAAACTTTCAGAAAAACTAGTGCAAATTATAGAAAAAGAAATTGAATCTACAAAAAAATCTTTTAGGTGGTACGAATCCGCGCAACGAGACGCGCTCTTTCTTTTTTTATTTTCGGTCGCCGCCATGTTTTTCTTTCTATTCGGGCTTCTGTCTCATGGTGTTGGATTGCCGCCTTGGATCACGGGCGTGGATGCGGATGTTTCCGCTATACATCAATGGTCGAAAATAATATTCGGGCTCCCAATGAGCTGGAGTTTCTTTGTTGTAATAGGGTTTTTTGCGATATTATGGGCTTTTGATCATTGGGAATGGCTATCAGAATCATCCTCGAAGATGCATTTCGCGCTTGCGCTTGTCATCATGTTTTTTTGTGTATTGCTGTGTGTTTGGTTACTATCATGGATATTGTAATGTGTGAGGGTTTGTGATGGCTAAGTTTTTGTGGGTTTTGGCAATTATTTTCAATATTGAAGGAGGGTGGTACGCAGGCGATGGCGGCACATTGTATGGAATTACAACAGGGACACTGAGGAATGCGAGAAGCCAGGGAATAGTGAAAACGCAAAATATCAGAGATTTGACAAGGAGGGACGCGGCTTGGATTTATTATGAGCTTTTTTGGAAAACATCCGGAGCATATCGTTATGCCTATCCGCTAGATCTCGTTATTTTTGACGCGGCGGTTCATGCCGGGCCGGAGAAAGCAAAGGCACTATTGATTACGGCAAGAAAAAACGCCCGCGATAATGGTACAAAAACTATTGCAAGGCAATATGTTTTAGAACGTTATAAGCATTTGCATGAATTAAAAAGGTTCAATAAGTTTAAATGGGGTTGGAGGAGGAGATTGGGGATTATTTTACGGCGCGTAAACGAAGAGGATAAGAGGAAATTTACAAAAAAACAAACTTGAAACAATAAGTGCGAAATGGATTGGAGGTGATGGGATATAGATAAGGAAAGCATCGACAGGCTTTACGCGAAACTTCGGCGTTCGCTGGGCGTCTCTATTTGCGAGGCTTTAGACGATCAGGAAATTGTTGAAGTTGGGGTAAATGAGGACGGCAAGATTTGGGTGGATCGACTATCGTCCGGTATGCGTTTTATTGATAAAGATTTAAGCCCAGCGCATCTTTTGGACGCGCTTGGTACGCTGGCCGCACTGCTGGAGACTGAAATCACCAAACAAAAACCGAGTTTAGCCGGGGAGTTGCCCATCGATAATGGGTCTCGCGTTCAGGGAATTATCCCTCCGGTTTGTTCCGCTCCGATCATCGTCATTCGTAAGCGAGTTAGCAGTGTAATTCCGCTAAATAGCTATCTTGACAAGGAAAAAATAACGCAGCAACAGTATGATATTATTCTAAACGCTTTGGGAGCAAGGAAGAATATTGTGCTGTCAGGAGGAACAGGATCCGGTAAAACTACATTTTGTAACGCTTTACTGTTAAAATTAGCTCAGTTATCGCCACATGAAAGAATCGTCATCATGGAAGATACATCGGAATTGCAGTGCAAGATAAAAAATACAGTCAAATTACATACCGTAAAAGACAAAGACGGAACAGACCTAGTAACATTGAACCATCTATTGCGAATGACAATGCGGCTTAGCCCAAGCAGAATTATTATCGGGGAGGTGAGAGGGGGGGAGGCCCTAGACTTGCTGAAAAGCTGGAACACCGGACATCCGGGGGGTTTTGCCACAGTTCACGCTAATTCTGCGTTGGCGACACTTGCGCGTTTGGAACAATTGATTTTAGAGGCTGCTCCTTATCCTATGAAGGAGCTTATAGGCGAGGCGGTCAATATTATTATTTTTTTACAAAGACATGCAGTAACAGGTCCAAAAGTAGAACAAATAATTGAAGTCAAGGGCATTAAAAACGGGAAGTATGTCTGGAATGAGATTTGAATAATAAGAAAGAGGGTAAAAAAATGAGAAAGAATGAAGGGAAATATGTAATGACGGCGGTTTTTCTTTTGGTTTTGGGACTTGGTGTTCTCGGAGTTGAGAGTGCGGCTTACGCAACCGGAGGGAGCGGCGCGGGGTTGGCATGGGAACTCCCGTTGCAAAAAGTCGCGGACTCGCTGTCGGGACCTGTGGCGAAATCTCTTTGCGTTATGATGATCATTGCGGGGGCCTTCGGGATTATGTTCGGGGGTGATTTAAACGGATGGATCAGGTGGGTCTGCCTAGCGGCCGTCGTCGCCGGCACGATAGGTATGGCGCCCACCTTCCTCGCGGCGCTCGGCGTTACCAGTATAGTTGTGTGAGTCATGGATACCCAAAAAGAGACGTATCAAAGCATACCCATCCACCGAAGTTTAACGCGCCCGCAACTTGTTATCGGGTGTGACAGGGAAATGCTCATTTCTCTTTTTTTGTTTGCCGCGCTTTTTATCATTCCAGGGGGGATGATGCCGGGAGGATCGTATATCAATATCATTTTCGGTATTTTTTCTATTCTCATAGGAGTTCCTGCGCTGACAAAAATCGCCAAAAAAGATACGTCAATGAGACTCGTGTTTATCCGGTCAGTAGCTTATAAAGATTTTTATCCCGCACGGAGCCATGTTACGGCTGTAATTTATCGGAAAATGGGCGCGAAATGGATTTGATTTTACGTTCCAACTTGATTGTAGAAGGTGATTTTTATTGAGTAATCAAAATGATTTACATTTGCTGAAAGAGAAAAACGATGTGGGGTTTTCAGATCTTTTATACTACTCCACCATTGTTGACTCCGGTGTAATGCTCCTGAAAAATGGGGCATTACTTTCTGGGTTTTGGTATATGGGATCGGATCAGGAGAGCGCAACAATTGCTGAACTGGAATATTTGTGCGTCATGACGAATAGGGCGCTGAAGATTTTCGATAAGGGCTGGATGGTTCACGTCGAGTCAGTCAGAAAACCTATAGCGGGGTATCCAACGGGTAATTTCACAGAGCCTGTTAATATGCTTATAGATGAAGAGCGCCGTGATTTTTATGAAAAAGAAGGAGCGCATTTTGAAACAAAGCATGCCGTATTCGTTACTTACTTTCCGCCATTGACAGAACGATCTTTTTTAGGCAAGGCTTTTATGTGGTTGTTGGGGGAAAATGTGAGCGGAGAACGCGCACTGTTGGAAAAAAGTATTCGTGAATTCAAACAAAGAGTGAGTGATTTTGTCGATATTTTTACAAGCGCTCCTCAAATCAAAGTGCAGATTATGTCCTATAATTCTGAGACCAATACATGCGGGCTGACTCAAGCATTAGAGTATATCATCAATGGCAGGTGGCATCGAGCCGAATTGCCGGAAGTTCCTATGTTTATGGATACAATACTGGCACGGGATCTTCTGGTTGGCTCTCCTCTTGTTTACGATAACAAATACGTGAGCATAGTCGCCGTGATGGAGTATCCCCATGAAAGCTGGGCGGGGATGATGCATGAACTCACACTTCTACCTTTTGAAGTACGGTTCTCAAATAGATTCATTTTCACCGATTACAAGGAATCGAGAGGCAATCTCAACTCCTTGAGGAAACGGTGGATGCAGCGCACAAGCAGTTTTTTAAATCAAATGTTGAATAATCCGAACGGTCCGGTCAATCAGGATGCCGTGAGAATGATCGGAGACATCGACGATGCTGTTGAGTCGGTGGATTCAGGGATGGTCGCTTTTGGGCACCACACAAGCGTTGTTCTTGTCCGATCTGATTGCAGGGAGAGCTTGGGCGAAAAAGTACGAATGGTAGTAAAGATTCTCGAACGTAAGGGGTATATTGCACGAATAGAAAATTATAATGCGATGGAGGCGTTGCTTGGTTCTTTTCCCGGCGCAGGGAGGGAAAATGTTCGAAAGCCGCTTGTTAGTAGCATGAATCTCGCGAACATTATTCCGCTCACCACTGACTGGGCAGGCGAAGAATATTGCCCCTGTCCCCAGTATCCCCCTCACAGTGCCCCACTGCTTCACGCCGCGTCTGTTTCGTCCACTCCATTCAGGTTCAACCTCCATGACGGCGACGTTGGACATACTTTGATTCTTGGCCCTACAGGGTCTGGGAAATCAACGATTCTCTCCCTTATCATTTCGCAATTTGAACGGTACGAAAATTCTCAGATTTTCGTGTTCGATAAGGGGTACTCTATGCTTCCGCTCACACTTGCCTGCCGCAGCGGATCACATTATGAACTTGGGGCTGAAAACGGATTATTGTCTCTTTGCCCTCTCGCGTCGATTGATTCCGAGGCCGACAAGGTAGCAGCTTCAGAATGGGTAGAGACAGTTCTTAGTTTGTCAAAAATAGAGTTAAATCCAAAACAGAGGGGACTGCTAACAGCGGCGATCAGAAATCTCGCTGAGACAACCGCCATCGATCCCGAAACAAAAAAAATGCTTCCGCAAAGTCAACGCGCCGCCATGAGGTCTCTTACCCATTTCGCGAGTTCTGTGCAGGATAGAGATATCCAGGACGTTTTAGAGTACTATACGGGCGACAAGGATGCTGGAGTAATGTTCGACGGAGTGAGAAATAATATCGAATATAAAAAACTAACGGTGTTCGAAATGGATCACATCGCGAGTATGTCACAAAAAATCTTTATACCCGCATTCCTGTTCCTATTCAGAGAGGTGGAAAAGCGCATTTCCGATTTGCGCGGAAACAACGCACCACCGTCTTTGATTGTTATTGATGAAGCTTGGCTCGCCTTGAAAAACCCTATGTTCAGGGAGAAAATCAGGGAGTGGTTGTTGACTCTGCGAAAGAAAAATTGCGCCGTCATTCTGGCAACGCAGGATGTAGGTGAAATTATAAAATCCCCCATACGCGACACTATTCTAGATTCCTGCCGCACAAAAATACTGCTACCCAATCAAAATGCCCGCTCGCAGGGAATGATAGAATTTTACACAGAGTATTTAGGGCTTAATGAAAAACAAATAGAAATTATTGCTGAAGCAATCCCAAAAAGACAATACTACTTTACGAATACGCATTCCCGCAACTTCAGACTGTTTGACCTTGGGCTTGGGCCCGTGGCTGTTTCATTTGTCGGTGCCTCCGCGAAAGAAGATCTAATGAATATTCGGAAGTTGTATCAAGATCATGGGGACCGGTGGCCTGAGTTTTGGCTAAAAAAACGCAATCTTGAAAAAGCGGCGGCAAGGTTCTCGGAGCTATATAATGTCAGTCAATCCAAGATCGGTGAGGAGAATCTCATAGCTTGACATAAACTAAGACTTTATACATTGTTAGTATATGTATAATACTTTTACCGTAACAGAGGCGGCACGATACTTGGGACGTAAGGTACAGACTCTACAAAAATGGGACAAGGAGGGAAAATTAAAACCCATTTCGCGAACCAAAACAAATCGTAGAGTATACACCGAAGCGCAGCTCAGAGATTTCTTGGGACTCGAAACACAAGAAACCAGAACAAGGGTAATAGCGTATTGCAGAGTCTCAAGTCAAGCGCAAAAGCCCGACTTGAAAAACCAGCGGGAAGCTATTCAGCAATATTGTCTTTTGCTTGGACTCTCAGAAGTTGAGTTTATTTCTGAGATAGGCGGCGGACTGAATTTCAGCCGTCCTAAATTTCAGCAAATCATGGACAGCATAGAAAAGTTCGAAGTAAAAACATTGATAATAGCGCATAAAGACAGATTGGTTAGATTTGGCTTTGAGTGGTTTGAGAGATTCGCAACTCAGCATTGTTGTGAGCTTGTAATCCTGAACCAAGAAAAACTGAGTCCTGAACAGGAAATGGTACAAGATTTAGTCAATAACCCCGCCCTAAACGGCGGAGCTTGTGAGAAATCATAAGTTCGGATTGACTACCCTAAGCCTTGAGACAGAGGCTACGTTATGTAAGAATGCGGTTTCGACCGTAAATAGGCACTTCGGGGCGTCTGCTCTAACTCCGAACTCTGCGGCAAGTGATTAAACAATTCTGCGGGTAGGAATAGTGTTACTTGCGAAAAACCTTAGATAACATTGGGTAAGGGTAACTAACTCTGAAAGGAGGACATAACTTGAGAGTATATGTCAAGAATTTAAGGAACGAGCCGTTAATGCCGACAACGCCGCGAAAAGCGCGAGTCTTATTAAAGACTGGTAAAGCGCGCGTAGTTAATCTAACACCGTTTACAATCCAATTAACGGGTGCAAGCGGCGAGACAAAACAGGTTATAGCATTAGGTATTGACGCAGGAAGCAAAACAATCGGCGCGTCGGCTACAGCAGAAGATGAGGAATTGTATGCTTCTGAAACAGCGTTGCGTAACGATATTGTTGACCTTTTATCGACGCGCAGGGAATTTAGAAGGGCAAGGCGCAACAGGACAACCCGTTATCGCGCTCCTCGGTTTAACAATCGGGTTCATTCTAAGAACAAAGGCTGGCTTGCTCCGTCTATCGAGAACAAGATACATACGCATTTTAAGGTCATAGCAGACGTTTGCAAAATTTTGCCTATATCAAAAATTATCGTTGAAACAGCGGCTTTTGATATGCAAAAGATAAAGAATCCTGATATACACGGTGAGCAATACCAACAGGGTGAACAGTTAGATTTTTGGAATGTGCGCGAGTATGTACTATTCCGCGATGGACATAAATGTCATGGGCGCATAGGGTGTAAAAATAATATCCTCAATGTTCATCACATTGAGAGCAGAAAAATAGGTGGTGATTCGCCATCTAACTTGATTACGTTGTGTGA
>BOCC01000053.1 GCA_026002715.1 Synergistales bacterium | reverse complement strand
TATATCTTTTCGTCAAGCAAAAAATTTAGTTGCATAATTCGCACCTACCTTAGTCAATATCGTTGTTTATCATGTTATATTACAGCATTTTTTCTCTTAATCTGCAAGGGGGTTTTTAGAGGTGACCTATAGTAGAAAAATATGAAAAACTCACGTCAGTATAGTACAAAAGAATTTTTTTCTGCCACAACGGATGCATACTGAGTTCAGGTTCATCAATCATCACAACGCCGCCATTGAGTTTGCCTTTATTTCGAAGCAAATATATTCCGCGAAAAACAATTTGCTTTTCACCTGTACTCAGGGAATCTATAGAATGTCACCTCTAAAAACCTATTTTTCAAAAAATAAATTCTGCTATTTTACTGGGTTTATGTTATGTCAAAAATTGAAAACAGGGGGTTTTTAGAGGTGACCAGAAATATCTTTATCATTTTTTTTAAATATGACATGCTTTTCAACTTGGCCATTTCTGTTGTTGTTTTTAATGTCTATTATTTCCTTAAATTTTATCTTCCCACCAAAAAAATTTTGAAATGCACTTGTAAACCTAAATAATTTTGATTGAGGCTCAAATGTAGAATTAGTTACGGTTGACCCTGATTCGTTCATTTTTCTATACTGTTCATCGTCTTGGTTCCTCAAATCCACGATTAGTTGTTTTAGTGAAGTAAAATTTTCTTCATGATCGTTATCCGTTTTTGAGGCATCAATTTGAAGCACCGTAATTGACGTAATTGGTGTTGTCTGACAATCAGCTCGAGCCTTTGAAAAAATACTGCCATTAATGCGAATGTTTCTCTCATCATTGTCAAGGGTTTCATCAACACGCGAACGTCCAATGGTCATTTCTTGAATTAAATTATTCTCCGTATCCGTCATCATCCAAAAGCCGTGTTCCAATTGTGAAGAATTTTGGCATGGAATAGCTCTTAACTCTGTGTCGTTTACATCATATTCAATAAATGCAAACAGCGAGATAGAACCGCCACAGAGGAACTCATTTAGAGTCGTAAGTATCGTAGTTTTTCCTGTGCCGTTTTCACCAGCGAACACGATATTATCATAGACGGTACCTTTACTCGAATTTACTAAATCCAACTCCAAATTCCCACGCACAGAGTGGTCGTTATATTTGATTTTGCGAATTCGCATATACGTTCACCTCATTCAATTCAATTAGTTTACTTTTATTCAAACCTTCTCGCTTCCTGCTCATACCACATCAACACAGGCCCACCTGAGCAATATGTAACATCGAACAGCGGATACAGTTTATTGTAACTGATGCTGTGCTCCAACATGGGGTAGAAGCGATATTCGCACCAAAATGATTGAGCTTGAAAGAGAATGTTGATCCCCTCAAGCTCAATGTAAAAAATCTCCTCGTTAGCTACTGCAACATAGCGACAAATTTCTCGAAAGAATCGACCACCGGCTCTATGGCGTTCTCCATTTTCTCGTGATCCCAAAATACGACAGGCGGCTCTCCCGAAGCCGAAAAATCAAAGCAGAAGTAATTGCCGAACGAATCACTCGCGAATGGTACGCACTTGGACGGCAGCCTGTCTTTCAGAATCGCCCAAGTGGTCAAGATATTCGTGTCTGCCGAGTCGTCTACATGAACGAGTGACTTTATCGTTAAATCATCGTTTATTTTGCTCTGCGGCGGGCGTCCTCCGTTATTTGAGACCGCGCAATCCACATAACTCTTTGGGAATTTTATTCCCAAGTCCTTTTCCAACTGATCTAAAACAGTCTTGCCCTGTATGGGTTTAACGTATCTCCAGCTTGTCATAAGGTTTCCTCCTGTCTCTAACTGTCTTTGCCCCAAATGCTGTATCCGCCTGTGTGCGCGGTAGCGTCGTGAATCTTCGTATCGACGAGTTGCATCTTCCCGGGTTCTTGGTTGTGATGCCATGTATAATCGTCGGGAGTCTCTCCATGCTCGATTTGATCCAGCTGCTCCGGCGTAAACTTCTCTT
This sequence comes from Synergistales bacterium, assembly GCA_026002715.1. GTDB lineage: Bacteria > Synergistota > Synergistia > Synergistales > Aminobacteriaceae > BNVG01. Next base: position 13,189 of record BOCC01000053.1, on the reverse strand, counting down.
GCAGTTCAGGGTTGTTGGCGACTTGTTCTTGTAATCCTTTATTTGCCGCGGTTTCGTGCTCCTGCCGGGTTCCTTTATAATCGCCAGTCTCGTTAGGGTTCATTTGCACTTCCGCCACAGGCTTGAATTCAGGGAAAACACCTTCGACCACCCTTCCGTCAGGCAGTTCTACGGTGTCTCTTCCAAAAGGAATATCGGTTTTTGGATGCTCCTTGCCTTCCAACCCCGAATTTATAGTATTGATTCGGGTTGTTTCGCTTTGCGGATTATTTTCCATTCCGCTTGCTTGTGCGCCATTGATGTCATTCACATCGAGCTTCTCCAGCCCGGATGTTTGTGTCTTGCCGGCGTCGTGGAAATTGGTTGTCTCAACAGGGGAATTAGTAGCAATTTCAGGTGTTTTCCCTATCTCGCTTAAACTCATATCAATGCCTCCTTAGCCTGACTAAATTTCAAACATTTTCTTCCATTCCATATATCGAGGGCTGTCAACATAGATGAGCAGTTCTTTCAAAAGACGCTTTCGCAAAAGTTCTTCTTTGCCCTGAGATAATCTCGTCCCATGCAATACGTCGTTGGGACGTTGCCGTAAAAATGACATAGCCTTCTCGAAGTCTGGTTCATTTTCGATAAAGCGCTTGAAAGCGTCAATATCTTCTTTGCTTTTCCCGCTCAAATACCACCGAAAAACCCCGTCGTAAGGATACGAGACGTTAGTGATTGGCGCGATAGTTTTGCGCATATCAGCGTCTCTCGCTATTTCCTCGAACCAATAATCAATGAAGAAACGCTGTAACTTTAGACATTTGTCATAGTGGCCGGGATAGCGTTCATTGATTTGTCTAAAAACGCTGTCCGCGTAAAAAATGACATAACATGCTCGTCGAACGTCGTTTGTTATGCCAAGTTCGTCGTTCAAAATTCTATGAAAATTCTCTTTTGACGCCCTCAGTGCGTCCATTTCGCCGGTCATCATGACGAGGAAGGTTCCGATGATACACATATACGCCTTGTCTGAGTAATGTCTAAAATCTTCTTTCGCGTAAGCCTCGGCGATGCCGTCCATTTTCTCGAAGCCGGGATAGCGGGCGAAAACATTAGAATGTTCGGATTGGAACTGTTGCATCTGCGCGTTAATCTCTTCATTGGAGATGTTTTTCAAGCTGCCTTTAGACTGTGTTATCTGCACAAGAAAGGCTTTATCGGCTCCTTCTCTGTGTATAACGGCCTGACCGACTTCCAACAGGCAGAGTTCACGGCTTTGCGCCTCAGTCAGGTTCAGGGTGCCACCGACGTAGTCGCGGTCGTCCTGCGCGAGGGTTCTGTGAATGAATTTGATGTTGGTGTTCTTGACGACATCCGGCGTCAGCTTTGTAGGAATCTGATCCACGATAATGACACCCTGACCGTATTCGCGGATTTCCGAGATAACATTGGTGAAGGTCTCAACGGCCTTGCCTCGGCTATTGCCTACTTCTGGAGATACAAATTCAGGCGTTCGGCGAAGCAGTCTGTGAGCTTCTTCTATTAACAATATATGGCTCAAAGGACTTCCGACTCCGCCGGAGTTTTCCCGGTACTGATAAATCGCGGACAGGATAAGCCCCATCATGAAGCACTTTTCGTCGTCGTCTCCGATATTTTTCAGCTCCAGAACGACGCGTTTATTTAACAGCTCCGCTATAGGCGTCGATCTCCGCGTGTTGAGCATCAGCCCCTTGCTTCCGGTTAAGAGACTCGACAGCCGAGCAAGCAACGCGGCCTGTATATTCATCGTCTGCTCTTGGGCATAGGCTTTGCGCTTGACTATGGGCTCGATTTTGTCGAAAAGGTCTTGTAGCGTAGGCATATAGTCAAAAAATTCTTCGCTATGTAGGTCTTTCAAATAGCGGTTCGTGGATGTAGCCAAATCCCAGCCCTTATCTCTGTAAATTTCGATGATAGCCTCTTCTAAGATATAGGGCATCGATGCGTACATGGGGAACGCAGCGTTGAATACGGCCTTTATCGAGTCGATATGCGTCAACAGTTCACTGCCCGGCGAAAACTCGAAGGGGTTGATTCGGAATGGAGAGACCATTTCGCTGCCAAGCGTGAAGACGTGGAGGTCGGACATGAAGTTTAACATCTGCCGATATTCGGTCTTTGCCGGCTCGACGACCATAAAGGGCAAATCCAAGTTGCGCAACAGGCTGATGCAGGTGTTGGTTTTACCTGACCCAGTGACGCCGCACACAAAAGCGTGTTTTTTGAAAAGACCTCTTGGGATAACGTAGGGCATATCGTTCATGGGTGTGCGCTTATGGACAACTTTCCCGATAGTAATGTCGTCGCCTTCGCGCGACGGGACATAGTTTATTCCGAATGGTGTTGCCTCGCGGATTGTCACACCATATACCTCCTGCCGGGGGACGTTCACGATTATCGACAGCTCTTCCGTGTTCAGAGGAGTGCTTACCCCGCCCATCATTTCACCGAACGGATGTCCGAGCTCGGCCTTTTCAATCTCTCTCCATGCTTTGTCGAGCTCTTTTTTGGAGGTGTTAGCGGGGCATTTTCGGATTTCCTCAAGCATCTTGGCGGAATTGTTGTCGCCTTTGCCAATGCTTTTAACTAAGTCGGCGATTTTCATGCCAATGGACGCCGCGTAGTTTTTCATCTTTTGCGTGGCGGTCAGCGCTTCCTCTATGTTCCTCTGCTCTTCGCCGTACAGGAAAAGGTTGTATTTGGGGTTGTTGAAGTTATAGATGTATTTTGCTATGGCCTCGGGGTTTACCTCAACGAAGCGTATCGGCTCCCAATAGGTGGTATCTCCTGAAAACGCGGCGCGGAGCAAGCCTTGCGCGCGCAACTGCGTGTAACGATTGTTGGTCATCAGGTATACGCCCACGTTCCAGAAACCGAGATTCTTCCCGGCTTGTAGGCGTTCAATGTAAGCGTCGCAGAGTTTTTCACAGTATTCAGTCGTTTTGTTGAGCATTTCTTGTGTGACGGCCTGACTTCTGTTCCAACCATGCGCGTAACCGCCCGTCCCGCCAAAGCCCAATGTTCTTCCGATTGTGCTGGCTACCGAACGAGTTAAGGCGTTCGTTACAGTGCTTGCTATTCCTCGCGTCAAGGCGTTTGTTACAGTATTCGCCACAGATTTCATGAACGACTCCGCACGTCCAACTGATGTGGAAGTCGATGTTCCCCAAGATTTGCCACCACCCGCAGAGACTCCTGCATCGACCCCAACCCCAAAAGGTTTAAACCCACCCGACACATGGGTCGCGCCAAAAGCTGACGTGGAATTCGATGTTCCGTCCGTTTTTGTATTACTATCTGTAGTCGTATTACCCGTGGAATCAGTTCTCGCCGAGGAATCCGTATTAGCCTCAGAGTCGGTTTGCGCCGTAGAGTCTGTTGTCGCCGTGGAGTCGGTTTGCGCTGTGTTATTTGCCAACATGCCAAACATGCCGACATTGACCGTATCGGAAGAGCCTTTCATCTTCTGAACCGTGGCTTTAATCTGAGAATGTATGGACGAGCCGAGGTCAAACAGATTTTTTATAACCGCGTCAATCTCGTATAGTGGAATGGGTTCCGCTATGGTCACTAAGCTGTATTCCTCGCCGCGCATTCCCTCGATGAAGCGGTCGATGCCCTGCACGTATGGGCCGTTCGGGTCTTTGAGGCGAAGGGAAGGGATACCGGGGAACGCGCGGACGTTTTCATGTTCCAACATCGGCGACAGAATATCGTCGAAAATCTCATTTGAAGAAAGAGGGGTCATCTTTACACCAAGAAAATTGCCGTGAAGCGTCTGTCTCAAGACCTCCGCGTATTCGTGTGTGCTGATGTTCGACGCTGAGTCCATTCTTTTTGACAGGCCATAATATAGAGATGTTTTATCTTTTGTGCCGCGCACCACCGATACGACGTTTTGAGAATCGTCCTTCATCGCCGCGAGGACATTTTGCATATTAAGCAAATGAAGTCCACTTTGTGGCTCTCCCTCGTGACTGACCTCATCTATTTTCATCATGCGCAAGTGAGTGTGAAAGTCGTAGGCTTCCTCCACCGGATTCGTCGCTAATTCGAGACGGTCGATATTGACAATATCGAGATACCTTCTTTCCAAAGAAAAAAGAAGCACCTCATCGAAAGGCGGCAACATCTGCTGTCGTTCTTTGCCAGATAAGAATAGATTTCTGTCCATTATAAAATATCCTCCATTTCCGGCGTCGGCTCAGCGCATTTTGCATTGCTTCCGTTGTGGAAAGCCATTTCACGCATAAACTCCAAAACATGTTTTGCTTGCTTGATAGCTGTTTGGGCGTCGCCTTCGGTAAATTCGATGTTGTCAGGGTATCGTGTTGTCGTGGCATATAGAGTCAACTCACCACATTCCTCTAAAAGCTCTCCGGCAAGCGGGTCTATTTCGGCGCAGAGCTTACAAAGCGTTATTAAATCATGTGTTTTAGGCGGTTCAGTCTCTTTGCTGACTAAGTAGCCCTTCAATGCTTTTTCGGACGATTGCTGGCAGTGATAACAAGCTATTTCAATTTGTTTTGGGTGTAAGTCCTCGAAGACATGGACGGCGACGACAAAATCACTTTCCGCCTTTTCAAACCACTTTTTCGCAAGGTCATTCTTGTCCATAGAGCAAGACCCCCTCGCGGGCGATTTTTCTCTCAAGCGAAGGCAGGCCGCTCAACTCCGCGAAATCTTTTTCATAATTTGCCATGACATCTACAGACCTGAGCGTTTTTTTGCCGATAAGGTTTTTGTATATTACACGTCTGACATCCAAGAGGCGCGGCGAATCGTTAGGCAAGACGACATAAATATCAAAATCACTTGTATTATTGGGCGTCCCATAGGCATAAGAACCGAATAAATAGATTTTTACGCAAGCCACAGAGTTCATGATCAGTTTGACCACTTCTCGAATCTCCGCGTTGATTATGTCGCTATTCATTTCGCCACCTCCTCCGTTTTCGAAGCAGTTCGGTCAGAGCGTATCATAAGGCAATTACTTATTTCTTTTTTGCTGTTCGTAAGCCTGAGTTGCTCTCTGCTGAACGATCTCAATTTTCGCTTGCGGAAGTAAGTAAGCAAAATTAGCAATATGCTTCTGAGCATATGGTGCTCCGTTGAGATGTGCCAAATAGAGATAGAAATAAGCTTCTTCATTATCTCTTGTTACACCTTTAGAATTCATATACATAAGACCTAAGCTGCGTTGAGCTTCGGCATGTCCACTATCTGCCGCTTTGCGATAGTATTCTCGCGCCTGATGATAATCTTTAGTAACTCCATCACCGTTTTCATATTTTTGCCCTAACTTATATAGAGTTTCAGCATCTTTTGTGGTTTGCTGCTCATAAGTCTGATCCGCTCTATACTGAATATTATTAATCGCGCTACGGCTTAATGTTATCTCAAGTTTGTTAAGCTCTGTCTGGGCATACTTATCCCCATTTAAGCGAGCTAAATAGAACCAAAAATAGGCTTCTTGACTATTCCGTACCACGCCATTACCAGCTTCATACATATAACCTAAGCTATATTGAGCGTTAGCCGATCCTTGCTCGGCGGCCTTGCGGAACCATTCCACTGCTTGGTTATAATCTCGGGAAACCCCGCTACCAGTAGCGTACATCATTCCTAAGTTATATTGAACAGTAGGATGTCCTTGCTCCGCAACTTTGCTATACCATTTTTTTGCATCTCCAATATTCGTTCTTGTAGTGTTGTCTTCGGAAACTTGTTGTGTTTTATACAAAACAAAAGGATATTCGTACCTAATTATGTTCAAGAAAGCAGATTTTTCAATATCCAAATAACCTATTAAATTCAACATAAGGTATCCTGTAGGTTGCCTGAGCCATTCCTTCCCCTCAAGCGTTACCGTGAGGTCTTCAAAGTTGATTTTTCCCACCATTCCATAGCTACCCGAAGGAATAGATGGATTTTCAGGAATGGCCTCAAAATTAAATACGGCCTTAATGACTCCATCTTTTGAGATTTCTGATATTTGCAAGATAAGTCCAGTCGCGCCTTGACCGGCAATATATCTCCCAATCCAATCTCCCGCAAGTTCCACGGATTGCACCTTAGATGATAAAACGTACATATCTTGAATACTCCAATCATTCGTCGTGTCGAATGAGTATGTAATTTTTGCCTCTATCAACAACTTAGCAATGTTTTTGTTCAGAATAAACTGACATTGCAATGTTTGTGTGTTGGAACCAGAAAGCGAAGGATTTTGAGGTTCTTGTATAGTCAAATTAGATATTTCGCCTTCAGCCATATTTATTGACTGTTCAGAGCCGTTCTGATCCAGAAGAATAGTTTTTCCTACTAAGAAAGTAGATATGAGTTCTTTAACTTTAATTTTGTCTAATGCTCGATTGGATTGAGACAAATAAAAATACCCGATTCCTAAAATCGCTATTATTATGACTGCCGCAACAGCAAGCAATGGCAACCATTTTCTACCCGACGCAGGTTTCTCTTGTTTTGGCTTAACAGGCTCTCTTTGCGGTTCAATCTTTTTGTCAGCGGATTCTACTTTTTCCTGTCGTGAATTTTCTTGCTGAACCGGCTCAGCCTTCGCTTCACAGACAAATGCTCTGCTGTAAAGAGCCAAGCCTTTCGCGATAACCTCGACCGGGTTGGCGCTCACTACGATGTTGGTTTTAGGAAACAAGGCTTTTATCCTGCTTTTGACGTAATACAACCGCGAGGAACCGCCCGCGACGATAACATCGTCAATTTGATTCGCCTCCAACATTGCAATACTGAGAGCGTCGTAGACAGGTTCTTCTAATTGCTCGATGAGAGAGCCGCAGACTTGCTCGAAATTTTGTTTAGATAAAGAGAGCTTATGAGAGCTCCGCTTTGAAGAAAGCATGGGAATTGTTTTTTCTACGGAATCCGTGCCGTCGTCCACGGCTATTGAGAGCGTCTCCTTGATCGCCTTCGAGTATCGTTCCAATGTCTTCAAATCTTTGCCGCCGAGCGTAGTGGCGTCGGTGTGCATCTCCTGAATAAAATATTCTCTCAGCTTTTCGTCAAATTCCCTTCCCCCGAGGTTGGACATACCGCTGGCGGCCAATACCCTTGGAGTTTTGCAGGGGGAGCCGTCTGCGAGGGGCGAGATTTCCTCGATAGCGACGTCCGTTGTGCCCCCGCCGAAGTCGTAGACCAGAATATTTTGCGGCTTTTTTAAGGATAGGTCTCCTCTGAAATGATAATAGTAGATAACGCCGAAGGGTTCGTCACAGCACGAAACATTAGGGAAGCCAGCTTTTTTGGCGAGGTCGATGATTTTGCGCCGCTGAATTTCATTCCATGCGGCTGGGCATCCGATAGTGCAGTAGAGGTCTTCGAGTTCTTCAAGGTTAGCGACATTGAAGTATTTTTTTTCGATTTTTTCGCGCAAAGTTTTCAGGAAAATGAGCGCCAGAGTCTCCGCTCTGTAGTCTTTGCTTGAGGAACGAAACACCTTTCCGGAGCCGATAGCGACTTTGAAATTATAAAACGTATCGTCGGGGGCCTCGTGAATCCTATCTAACGCGTCCGCGCCGAAAAACACGACGTTATCGTCCGCGTCAAGGCGTAAAGCGGTGTCCACGGCTTTTTTGCCGCTTATCTCGACGATCTCCGGCTCATAATTCGAGCCCTCCTTGATCATCGTCACAAGCGTCTGCGTTGTTCCAAAGTCTATCCCCAGAAAAGTTTTCATGTTGTTTAACACTCCCTTATCAGATCACACGAGAATAAAAATCTTAGAGTCCCGTATGTTGAGCAAACGCACCCCGTTTCTTGGGATTGACAACATTACCTGTTTTGTAAACAATGCACAAATGTTTACGATAGTTACCTTTAGCTATCTCATCAACTAACTTATCAAATGATGGATCTTTCCGATCAGTTTTATTAAAAACTACGAAAAAACAATAAACGTCATCCAAATATCCCCGTGATTTTTGGAATTCATATAATTTTTCGATTTTCTCATAATCTTTTCTAATACCTTCAACAAAACTACGAGTTAAACCATTGATATAACGGCAAAATTTTAATTCAAAAATTATAGATTTGCCCCAAAACGAAAATTGTTTGGCGAGGTCTCTTCTTCTTACTGGAAAATCTCTATTTTTTGGCACATTAACATATCGTTCAAAATTGATTATTGATAAATGATCCATTTGTAAAATACACATATCTGGGCGTATGGCTAAATGACCTTCTTCATCTAACCATGGTGCTTCTGTATGAACACAAACACCTTTTATCTCACCATCTGCTGTGAGTTCTGCCTTTTTAAATTTAGGAGACGAAATCAATTTACTGTAAAGCAAGCATTTAAGATCACTTTCAGTTAGAATATTTGCTGGATTGTCGTGATATTCTTTTCCTACAGCGTCTATAATCTTCTTAATCTTATTGATCTTAGAAATAAAGTCTCTTTGCTCAGGTATTTTTGTTTGCATTTTATTTTCCCTCCTGCCAGTATTAACAACATCTACTTCCTTAATGTATCGCTCTATAAGTCTGCATTGCTCTTGATTTGGCTCTTTCGATTTCTACGCTTGAAAGCCTCCGCTCAAGGTTGTTAAGTTTTCCTTGAATATCTTTTTTATATCCATTGAGATACGCCTGATAAAAATAGCAATAAGCTTCCTCGTCATTCTGGCCTACGCCCCAACCGTACATATACATGACACCTAATCGATCTTGGGCTTCGGCATATCCTTGATCTGCCGCTTTGCAGTATAATTCTGCCGCCTTGCGAAAATCTTGAGAAACCCCATTACTATTTTCATATTTTTTCCCTAAATCATATAGAGCTTCTGCGTCTTGGACTTCTGCCCTTTTGTCGTCCGCTGTCGGAAATTTAACTTTAGATAGGTCTACTCTCGCGCTAACGAGAGCTGAGGCCTCGCTCAAGAGCTGGGCGTCTTTCCTTCCATCTGTTGTTTGAGGGTTAGCTTATGAGGTTTCCATATACAGGATTTGCTGTTCGTAAGCCTGGTTTGCTCTCTGTTTGGCCTGTTCAATTGCCTCTCGCGAACATATTTTGTCGAGTGCTACAAGTTGTGCCATGGCATTTGAGTTTCCGTTAAGCATTGCCCAATAGAAATAAAAATAAGCTTCCCTAAAATCCTGTGCCACGCCACGACCAGTATTGTATGCATAACCTACACTATATTGAGCCTGGTCTAAGCCACGATCTGCCGCTTTACGATACCATTCTAAGGACTGTTTATAATCATAGCCAACTCCAAGGCCAAACCTATATATCTCACCCAATTCGTATTGGGCTGGGGCATATCCATAGTCTGCTGCTTTGAGATAGAATTCTCTTGCCTTACGGAAATCTTGAGCAACTCCATTGCCTCTTGCGTATTTTTGTCCCAATTCGTATTGGGAAATTGCCTCTGCTTTAGCCTGAGCTTTAGCTTCTATCTCTGCTTTTGCAATAGCTTCTTCTTCTTTAGCTTTAGCCTCTGCCTGAGCTTGAGCCAGAGCCTTAGCTAACGCATCCGCTTCTGCCTTGGCTTTAGCTTCTGCCTGAGTTTTGGCTTCCAACGCAAGATTGGTCTCGCGAATATGCCAATACCCACCACCCAAAACAGCTATCACTATAACAGCGGCAACCGCAATTAATGTCGACCATTTTCGACTTGGCGAGGGTTTTTCCTGTTTTGGCTTCACAGCCTCTTTTTGTGGCGCAGTCTTTTTATCGTCGGATTCTACCTTTTCCTGACGCGAATTTTCCTGTTGAACTGGTTCTGTCTTCGCTTCACTGGCAAACGCTCTGGCGTAAAGAGCCAAACCTTTCGCGATAACCTCGACCGGGTTGGCGCTCACTATGATGTTGCTTTTGGGGAACAGAGTTTTTATTCTGCTTTTGACGTAATACAGCCGCGAGGAGCCACCCGCGACTATGACGTTATTTATTTCGTTTGCGTTCAGCGCCGTGATATTGAGGGCGTCATAGACAGGTTCTTCTAATTGTTCGATAAGGAAGCCGCAGACTTGCTCAAATTTTTGCTTGGATAAGGCGAGCTTGTGAGAACTTCGCTTTGAAGAAAGCATGGGGATGGTCTTCTCTACAGAGTCAGTGCCGTTGTCCACTGCCACCGAGAGGGTTTCTTTGATTAGCTTCGAATAACGCTCAAGTGTTTTTAAGTCCTTATCACCAAGCGTCGCGGCGTCGGCGTTCATCTCCTGAATGAAATACTCTTTCAGTTTTTCGTCAAAATGTTTTCCTCCGAGGTTAGACATGCCACCGGCGGCCAATACACGTGGGGTTTTGCAAGGGGAACCGTCCGCGTTAGGCAAAATTTTCTCGATAGCGACGTCCGTCGTTCCACCGCCGAAGTCGTAGACAAGGACGTTCTGATGTGTAGCCAAAGAAAGGTCTCCCCTGAAATGGTAATAATAGATGACGCCGAAAGGCTCGTCACAGCATGAAACATTGGGGAAACCGGCCCTTTTGGCGATGTCGATGATAGTGCGCCGCTGAACTTCATTCCACGCGGCGGGGCATCCGATGGTGCAGTAGAGGTCTTCGAGTTGTTCGAGGCTATCGACGTTGAAGTATTTTGTTTCAATCTTTTGACGCAGATGTTTCAAAAAAAGGAGTGCCAGAGTTTCCGGTTTGTAGTCTTTGTTGGAGGAACGAAACGCCTTTCCGGAGCGAATATCAACTTTGAAATTATAAAACGTGTCGTCTGGAGCCTCGTAAATTCTGTCCAAGGCGTCCGCGCCAAAGAACAGCACATTGTCTTCCGCGTCGAGGCGCAAAGCGGTATCCACGGTTTTCTTGCCGTCTATTTCGACGATCTCCGGCTCGTAATTCGAGCCCTCTCTGATCATCGTCACGACAGTCTGTGTTGTCCCAAAGTCTATTCCCAGAAAAGTTTTCATATTACCCGACGCTCCCCTGACTTTGCATGAATCTTGAATTTTATTTGTCAGTAATTATATACTCATTTGCCTTCAAATTTACCAGACAGTCAATTGGGCGACAGAACTTATCTCTTTGGACTCTGGCAAATTATTCAGCACTTGAGTATATCTCAAAGAGTTAAGGAATATTCTTAAAACTTGTTAGAATTTTCAACCGACTTCAATTAAGCTCCATCACCAATTTAAGCGCTTCTTCCAGTTCCTCCAAATCATCAGCGTCCAATGTGCCTAATTGTTTGATGAACCTGTTGATAGAGACTGATTTCACCTGAAAAGCGTCTGCCGCCGAGTCGTTACTCAAGCCGTTCTGTGGAGACTGAGTGATTTTTACAAACCAAGGTTTGTCGTCACACATCGGTTGCCAAGAAGTGAGCGGCGTCACCACTCGCAGATTCAAAATCCCGATATGGTCAGAACTGACTACAACCACCGGACGGGTCTTTGATATTTCATTTCCTACCGTTGGATCAAGATTGACTAACCATACCTCGCCGCGACGAGGCGTAAGCGCGGCGGTCAATTTATGGCTTCCCATTCGATAGCGGCGTCGAAGCTGTAGTAGTTGTTTATTTCCTCTATCTCGGATTCTGATAGTTCTTTGAGAACACGTCTGCGTGGCGTTTCATCAGACTTATAGCGACCGCCGAGATATATGAGACTCTCTCTTTTGTTTATAATTCCTTCCTTCAAACCTCTTGTTATCCAGATTTGCGTAAGCGGAGACGATTCGTATTGTATTTCGTCACCGGGTTCTATGTTTTCCCAGTTGTTTTTCCTGATCAATGAACGCCACTCAGCGTAGTGCGTCGGCGCAATCAAGCCTAAATCATCGAGACGGCGCAAGAGACATTGAATGCTTACGTTGTATCGCCCCTTCATAAACATGAGTTCGTCGAGTTCGACAGTACGTTTTGCGTCCCCAAAATCCATTTTTAGGGTTTCCTCCGGAATCAAAAAAGCTCCGGCAAAACGATGGCAGACTTTCTCTTCATCTAATGTAAGCGCGCAATTCAATATAAGGTGTCCTAGCTCGTGCGCCAACGTAAAACGATGACGGCAAAGAGTAATGCCGGAGCGAACGACTACAGCGGCAGAAAATTTATCTTCTTCCAAGTCTCTGTATATCCACGACGAGAATCCATCGAATGTCGAAAACTCCAAGGGCAATAGGAGAACGTGTATATCCCGAGAAGCCAACAAATCTGTCATGTTAAGAATAGGATAAATACCCAAGTTCCATTCTTGACGAAGCCGCATAGCAGTGGACTCGACATCGTCTAAAGACTCTACCTGATAGTTAGGCAATGAGAACTTAGATTTGTTTTGCCGGCCAAAAACTGTTTGTAATTTAAGCCCCTGTTCCATGCGCAGCTTCACTTGAGCCAGAGCTGTTTCTTCATCCCTACATGATGTGCCGTTCTTCTTCCTGTAAGCAATCATACAGACGTTTATTTCCGTTTCGTCTAATAAATTAGAACCCTTAACATCAAAGACTTTCCCCAAGATATTCAACATTTTTGCGGAAGGCGACATTTGCCCTGATTCATATTTAGAAAGCGCTTGTTTTGTTATTACCCTTTGTTTGGTTCCATTATTATCAAAAGCCTGCATATGGTCTGCCAAGTCTTCCAGACTCCAACCTCTGGCGGTTCGATAGAGATGAATTCTTTCCCCTATATTCATTATTTATCACTTCCTTTGTTGACAAATATAATACCAATATCTTAATATGTCAATAATAATATGCAAGTTTTACAATAACAAATTTACGTATGTCTACCTCACGAAACACCGAGATTTGGCGTGTTCTTTTATTGCGGAGAGCTACAGGATTGGCAAAGGGGGACTTTTGTGGCGAAGGTAAGGTTTGACCGAGTTTCAGAGCAAATAAGGGCGAAGAAAAGAATAGCCAACGCACAACTCACAGTACCAGAAGTAAAAAAGACACCAGAAGAGATAGCGGAAGAGGCGGCAAAAGCAAAAGAGGCGTTTGAGAGAGCGGAAGCGGAGAGGAAGATAAGCAATTTGTAGATGTTGGCATACGATATGATGAGAGTCATTCTGTCGTACAAGCAGAAGGAGGTGTTATATCCCTAAAGTCGGATTATATATACTCAAAACATCATAATCCCGGAAAACAAGTGCGTTAAACTATCAAAAACCCTGTATTTATGCAGGGTAATTGTTTCCCTTTAATTTGAGTATATGTTATAAT
>BOCC01000052.1 GCA_026002715.1 Synergistales bacterium | reverse complement strand
TTCTCGGCTGCTCGTTTTGTAAGGATTTCCCATTCTCTTTCTCCCCAATCTCTAAAAGCTGGGCTTCAGTATAAATTCTCCCCCTCTCTTTTTGTATACGCTTTTCTGTATATTTTCGTTCCCACAGTCAATGCGAAAGAACCTTTGTTTTTAACAACATATGCCCCACAGGCAACAATATTTTATCTTGCCTATCACTGCCGCTTACACCAATTGCGCCGGCACAAGCCTCATACGTTTCGCAAAGATTCTGCATCCAACTCATAATCTATCACCGCCATTCTCCGCCAAAATTGCGGCAAGTTCTTCCTCCGCAAGTCCTGAAAAATCCCTGTTGTCCTTAAATGTCTTTGCCTTCATCGGCTTAATAAACCGTCGCAAGATTTCCGGCGAATCTTCGTCAGGTCTCGGGAACTCAATAAATCCATTCACCATTTTCGCCGAACGCCATAGGCGCACCGACATCTCATCCCTTCCTGTTTCGTCGGGGTAGTCGAAGCCGTGAACCATTACACCAAAATTAAGTTCTCCATAGTTGTCATAAAACCCTTCTCCTTCACAAAACACACAAGGCTCGACATAGCCCTGACATTCGCGTGTACCAAGAAAGATATCGCGGCGTCCGCCACGCTCTATCATACGTTTTGCGATATTGTGATGCTTGTTGTCATCTCGATCATGTGCGAGTTCAGGTCGGTTTTCGTTCCACTCAAAGTGCGCCCGAACCTTATAGCGAACATCCTTGAGGTATGTATAATACGAGAGTTCATTTAATTTTGTGTTCTTCTTTTCAGGCATATATAAAATCGGCTTTATACCCTTTGATTGCGTCTGAATTTTATTCATCACACGCGCCTTATCTATGTACCATATTAAAGTTGGCTTCCAGTATACGCTTTCGAGAATGCCTTTTAGTGACTGATACGTCGGAATTTGATATGAGAATTTCTCACCGCCGACACGCGTAATCGGATCAGAAAACAGCGCGTATCTTCCATATACGACAAATTCGACCGTATTGCGTTGCTTCATTTTTCTCACCATCCTAACCTTCCAAAAATTCCATATCCCTCTCAAAAACTACTCCGAGTTCTGAATCATAATAATCATGGTTTAGCGCAAACACTCCGTCATCAATCAAATTCAATGCCGGTTCTTTTTTAAGCTTACGCATCTGATTCGGATATAACGAAACTGAATATCGCCCCATTTCGCGCAACATTTGAGATTTGTCGCGCAAAGCCGCGCTTTTGTATTCTTCGGCGAGTTCTTCGCCGCGTTTATACGGAACAAGAACGCTGGCTGTTCCCTGTTCAATCACACAAAAATTTTCTCCTGCGGTCTGAAACGCTTGGCGTAGTTTGGGTGGCGTTTTGCCGCCGGAGTTTTCGTATGCTCCAAAACCTTTTTTGTTATTCGACAATAGGTCATAGAGCGTGACATTGTTTCCGATCGGATACTCCATCTCGTTTCTAAGTTTATAGAAATATTCACGATAATATCGTTCCATAGTATCACGAGACAGCAAGTCATCCACCGATTCTTCAAGTATTTGCGCCGTAATACTGCTGCCGCATTTAATATCCGGCAGTTTGGATAGGTCTTCAGCCGTGAGGTTTACAATATAGACTTCGCGACCATTCGGATCCTCGCCATTTCGATTACAACGTCCTGCTGCCTGCGCGATGCTGTCGAGTCCAGCGAGCGCCCTAATCACACAACCGAAAGATATATCTACGCCTGCCTCGATAAGTTGTGTACTTATGCACAAAATGCGTCCTTTTTCGAGCTTTTTCTTGCCACCGTCAAATTCTTGCATAGAGTCGATTACTTCCAAACGGTGTGCCGGACACATCAGCGTGCTTAAATATATCAATTTTATATCACATTCCGAATTTTCCGTCATGTAAGATTTTACCATTTTATAAAGTCCAGCTACGTCTTTCTTTGTGTTTAGAATCACAAGGCAATTGTCAGCATCATCGAGCTTTTTTAACACAAAATCGCGAAGTGCTTCATACGAATACCCACCCTTAACGGTACTATTAACAATGCGTGTGCGTTTGAGCCCCGCGAATACATTATTTGTTCCGGTGATAAGCGCCGCAGGTGAGGAAAGGCGAATGGGTCTTTCAACTTTATCAAGCAATGGTTGCGTTGCGGTGCAGAGCAATGCGGTGCAACCGCTAAAAGTACGCAAGTAATTGAGCGCGTCGTTGAACAAATGGAGACATTTCACAGGCAACGACTGCACCTCGTCAAAGATTATAACCGCATTTGCCATACTGTGAAATTTGCGCAAGTCTCCGCTTTTGTACGAATAAACACTCTCAAGGAACTGAACCATCGTTGTGACGACAATCGGCTGGCTCCATCTATCTGTTAAAAGGCGACGCGCTTGAGCCTCTTGTTCATCGTCAGATGGAATCAGATTTGAATGATGTTCCAAAATAAAATTCTCATTGTCGTTGCATAATAAAGCTTTTTTGATTTCTTTTGCGGTCTGCTCCAAAACTGATAAATAGGGAATCACATAAATAACGCGTTCCATTCGGTGTTCTATGGCATGGTTAAGCGCGAAACGCAAGCTCGAAAGCGTTTTCCCGCCGCCGGTAGGAACATCAAGGCGGTAAATTCCCTTAGGGAAAGTTGCCGCACCAAGGCACTTATCGGCAATATCGTGACGAATTTTTGAAATCTCAGAATCAACCGCAAAACCGGAGAGATAGACTTCCAATCGCCTCGCGTATTCTTCCCATTGCTGAGAGGGCAACGCTGTTTCCGGTGTTATGTTTGCCTCAAAACAGTAGGCGTTATAACGGTCGGCATCAACAAGGCAGGAGAAAATGCTTTTCACAAGCAAATGAATCATAAACGCACAGTTGAGTTTTTCCGTCTTGCATATTTTAATAAAGCTCGAAATTTCGTCGCGGCAACCGGACATCAAAACATTTATATCCTCAGACAGAACGCTTTCATTATGAAAAGCGGTTGTCACCTCATCGTAATAGAGCGCGTCATTATCAGCAATAAGCCTGTCTCGCAGAGGCAAATCTCCTTGCGCTGATATGCCGTCCATCAAACCGCCATGATGCCCAGCAATACAAATAGCTACAATTTCCGCAGCTGTTGCGGAATCTTTATCTGCGAATGATTCATAAATATATTTTGCGCCCTGCGTTGAATGTATAACAGAACCTCTGCGCGGCTTATCTTGATCATCACTTTTGCTTTTGCAACTGCGTCTGAGATACTCAACAAACGCGGTTGAGAATTTGCCCATATCGTGAAAAAATGCGGAGGTACGCGCTAACGACGGCATATGAAATTTCAAGCCAAGTATCTCTGCGTGTTCAGCAGATTTTCGCAGGTGGCCGACCGTCATTTGCTCTCTTTTATCAGCGGCAATTCTGGATATGTATAAACAATCTCTCCTTTTAGACATTGACATTATTTGTCCTCCGATATTCTCTAGCTTCGTAATCAAGTCTTGCCTCGACATCCCAATCCCAATCAACCTCCCCGCCCAGTCCGCCATAAACAGCGGAATATTGAGCAAATCGCCGTCCAATCTTAGATTGGAGAGAGAAAACCTCACCCGCAGTTTTGTTTCGAGCGGGAATTTTTCTTTGTATTTTTTTAAACTTTTGCTTTTGGTGTTGGTCTCGGCCTTGACCTCTATCGGAAAGATGTCATTTTCGAGCTGGATGAGAAAGTCCACTTCGTAGGGCGGGTTTACCTGCGACCAATAGCGGGGCGTCACCTCGAACTGGTTTTTCAGCGCCTGCAACACGTAGTTTTCGGACAGCGCCCCCTTGAACTCGGCGAACAGCCTGTTCCCCTCGCCGAAGGCGGTGGGGGCGAGCTGAGACAGCCTCCTGAGTAGCCCCACGTCCACAAGGTAAATCTTGAAAGCGGACAGGTCGTCGTAGGCGGAGATAGGCAGTCCGGGCGCGGAACTGCGGTAAATTTTGCTCACCAACTCAGCGTCCGCCAACCACTGCAGCGCGTCCTCGTACTCCCGCGCCCGCGCGCCGTTTTTTACGGCCTTATAGAGGAATTTCTTATTTTCACGGGCAAGCTGAGAGGGGACGGACTTCCAAATCATCGAAATTTTGGGAAACTCCGATAGACTCGGATGTTTGGAAAAATCGCGCTCGTAGGCGCTGATAATATTGATAAGCGCCGTCTGCATTGCCTCTGTGTCGCGGTCTTCCGTCCACATCAGGACAGGTTCCGGCATTCCGCCGGTAATAAAGTACATTTTGAGTTTTTCATAGAGTGGATTGAAAAAAGCGTCGGGGATGGGGGCGATTGTGTCTACGCTCTCTGTATACCGCGCTAAGTTTTCGTCGCCGTTTGCTATCAAAAACTCGGTGAACGTCATAGGGTTGATCCCAAGAAAGTCGACCTTGCCCACGGGGAACGAGGAGGGCTTGGACAGAGCTATTCCCAAAAGAGAGCCAGCGCAGGCGACGTGATACTCCGGGGCGTTCTCGCAGAAGTATTTCAGGGAATTTATGACTGCGGGACAGTCCTGTATCTCGTCAAAGATAATCAGCGTATCTTTTGGCTGAATCTTCTGCCCCCCGGCCAAGTTCAGGTTTTGCAGAATTCGCCCTGCGTCCTTGGTGGTTTCAAAAAACTGCCTGTATTCTTCGTGTTCGTCAAAGTTGAAGTAGGCGATGTTTTCGTAGTACCGCCTGCCGAATTCTTTGAGAATCCAAGTTTTACCCACCTGCCGCACACCCTTTAAGATGAGCGGTTTGCGGCGTCCCGAGTTTTTCCATTTCAGTAAATCCCTCAAAATAAGCCGTTCCATCCCACACCTCTATCACACTTTTATATGTGTTTTGAGGTAAGTTTATCACACTTTTATGTGGTTTTTCTGTCATTTCCTCTAGGGGCGGGACAAATCGGTTTTGCCGTGGCCCGCTCGTTTTGCGGTCTCCTCGCGCCCCAATGCCGCCATCAATAGCGGCAACGGCGCGCCGCTTTCGCGCCCCGTGAGAGCGAGTCTCAGCGGGTGAAAAAACTCCTTGCCCTTCAAGCCCCTGCCTTTCATAAACGACCTCAAGGCGTTGTTGACGCTTTCGGAGTTCCAGTGTTCCACTCCCGCCAGAACCTCCGATAGGGCTTCCGCCCATGGCTCGCTAAGTCTCGGCACGAGGGGGCGTTCGACCAAGGGCAAGAGCGCGTCCGTCAACATCGGCAAGGTATAAAACTCACTCACGGACTCGTCTATTATCTTCTCTAAAACCTCAGGCGGCAAAACCCCAAAACGCGGTTCGGCCTTGACAAGCTGCCAATAAACTTTATCTGTCCCCTGTTTTTTTATGGATTCTTTTTGCCAGTAAATCAAATGCGCCTCGTCATGGACGGGTGAGGAGCGCGACACGTTCTCAAAAGAAAACAAACCGGCCATTTTGAGCAGCAGCTCCCGCGCGTCGCGTGACTCCTTAAAAATGTTCAAAAGAAGCTCTGGCGACGTCCAGCTCAGTGTGGATAGGTAAGCAGACAGAGCTTCCGGCGACAACCCGTCGTCCATGTAGCGCCTTATCGGAACAGAGCCGGTGCGCTTGCTTAGTTTTTGCCTGTCCTGCGACAGAATCATCGGGATATGGGCATAGACGGGAGCCGGCCAGTCGAGTCTGTCTAAGAGCGCCTGTTGGCGGGCGGTGTTTGGTATATGTTCGTCTCCTCTTATTATGTGCGTTATCTTCATATAATGATCATCAATAGGCGACGTAAATATATAAGTAGGACAGCCGTCGCCGCGAACAGCCACAAAGTCTCCTATCGATTCGGGCGAGAAGGACAAATCACCCCTTATCTCGTCATGAAAGAGTATGGTTTTGTCGGGCATGGCAAAACGCCAGCAAGGTTTTTCGCCCTTTGCTATCCGCGCGTCAATCTCTGTTCGCGCAAGATGGCGGCACAGCCCGTCGTAGCGCGGAGCCGCACCCGCCGCGGCCTGATCCTTTCGCAGGGCGTCAAGCCTTTCTTCGGAACAAAAACAAGGGTAGACAGACGCGTTTTTACGCAGCGAGTCAAAAACCTCGTTGTAGATGTGCGCTCTCTCGCTTTGGCGATACGGATAGTCTCCACCTTTATCGGGACCTTCATCCCAGTCGAGCCCGAGGCTGCGCAAATCCTCCATAATCCCGCGCTCGTATTCGGGTTTTGAGCGCTCCATGTCGGTGTCGTCCACGCGCAGTATAAACGCGCCGTCCGGTTCTTTCTTGGCGAGAAGAAAATTGAAAAGCGCCGTTCTGGCGCCTCCGATATGCAGCAACCCAGTCGGTGACGGCGCAAAACGCGTCCTTATGTTTGTCATTTGCCGCAAGCCTCTATCTCTATATCCGCAATAATTCGCCCGGAAAAATTAGACGCTTCAAGCTGCCCTATAGCGTCATCATCTTTGTCAATCATCAATTCCGCCGCTTCTCGTATGTTGCGAAGAGCTTCCGCGAATGTATCGCCCTCGGTGACGCATCCCTGAAGCTCCGGGCATACCACCGTATAACCGCCGTCGGATTGAGGATACAACACAGCCGTTATAGTGCGCTTCATATCAATCAGCTCCTCCAATTCATAAAATCGCTAACGGTCAATCCGGATTGCGCCAATATGCTTCTGGCGGTTTTTTCTTTTAAATCTCCGGAATGTATCGGAATAATCGCCGTTTTAATCCCATCAAGCGGCCTATAGACGCGATGCATTGGTGCGCGACTCGAGAGCGGTGTGCAAAGTCACGCGGTCGGCAAACTCGATGGAACCCCCCACAGGCAAACCAAAGGCGAGGCGGGATACCGTCAGCTCGCCGTTCTCTATTTTATCGCGCAGATTGTCTTTCAATATGTCCAAAAGCGTGAAATATGTCAAGTCTCCCTCCATGCGAGGATTTGTGGCTATGATCACTTCGGCGGTCTTCAGCGCGTCGATATGGCTCAAGAAAAAATCTATGTTCTCTCGAGTGAGCTCTTGGTCTTCCAAAGGCGAAACGCGGGCGCCCAAGACGTGATAAAGCCCGCCGTAAATGCCGGCCTGCTCGAAAGACACGAGGTCGTCTATGCTCTCCACAACGCAGAGCGTTTTGCGGTCGCGCAAGACGTCGCGGCAGATCGGGCATGGGTCGGAGTTTGAGATATTGCCGCACGAGGCGCATGTGAAAAGGTTCGTTTTCAGCTCGGCTATGGCGTTCCCAAAACCGCGCAGAAAAGTCTCGTCCTGGCGCAAGAGGTGAAAAACCATCCTGCGCGCGCTCTTTTGCCCCACGCCCGGAAATCTCCCGAAGAGTGAAATAAGCTGTCCTATGGGGTCGACCGAAGAAAACGACTCTCTGCCGGACGGCCTGAACGACTCGGGCATTGAACCGCGGCTTAAAGCCCCAGAGAACTTAGGGCGTTGGTAAACACGCCCATACGGGAATTGGCCAGATCGCGGCTCTTCTCAAGACTGTCGTTCACGGCCACCAACACTAAATCCTCAAGAATCTCAACGTCCTCTGGCTTTATTACCTCCGGGTCGATTTTTATCTCGACCAAGTTTCCCTGCCCCGTGGCTATGGCCTTGACCATACCGCCGCCGGCGTTGCCCTCGACCGTTTCCTCGGCCAATTTTTCCTGAATCTGCATCATCTGAGACTGCATTTTCTGCGCCTGTTTCATCATGTTGTTCATTTTCATAAATTTTCCCCTCGCTCTTTCTTCTTAATTCTCTTCTTAATTCTCTTCTTAATTCAATGGTGATACCCGGACCCTTCCAGAATGGAAAAGGCGCGGTAAATTTGCTCCGTCAAAAAAAGAAAACACATTTCGTGCGTAAACGTCATGCGGGACATGGACAGTCCGTCGTCGGCGCGCTGCTCTACGGAGTTAGAAACACCCCAGGCTCCCCCTATGGCAAAAACGACTCTCCCTGCCGTATCGGCCATTTTTTGCGATAAATAGGAGGCAAACGCTGCGCTGTTCAATTCTTTGCCGTCATCGCGCAAAAGTACGAGAGAATCACGCGCGCGAAGGCGTTTGATTATCTCCGCTCCCTCACGCTCCGTTCGGTCGCTCGGGGCAAGCCCGGCCCCCACGTCGGCGATATGTTCGGCTGATACGATTCCGCTCGGGCGGATTCGCTTCAAAAATTCGCCGCTCATAGAGGCTATTCGCGCCTCTTTGAGCTTCCCGACGGCCAGAATGAGAATCTTAGCGGGACTCTCCTCCTTTTTCGTTTTCTCTCCATTTATAAAGCCCGACTCGCGTAGCCAATACCCGCAGGACGAAGCTCACGAGACGCAGGTCTTTCTTCCAGCGCTCAGGTTCTTGACAGAGGCGAAAGAGCCACTCGAGGCCAAAGCGCTGCATCTTATCGGGCGCGCGCCTCAAGTGCCCCGAAAGAACGTCAAACGCCCCTCCCACCCCAACGGACAGGATACCGCCCAGACGCTCGGCATGCCGCGACACCCATTTTTCCTGACGGGGAATGCCCATCGCGACAAAGAGAATCTTAGCGCCGCTTCGCGCTACGCCGTCCGGCACAGACGCGTCGTTTATGTCAAAGTAACCGTCTCTGGCGCCGGCAACCACAAGCCCGTCATATTTAGCTGACAACGCGGCAGCGCAGTCCCGAGCCGTATCTCCCTTAGAGCCCAGAAAATATACGGGCCATTTTTCAACCGCCGCCACACGGCAAAGCTGCTCGGCGAAATCTATCCCCGTCACGCGCTCCTGTATCGGCATTCCCAGAAAACGCAAAGCCCAAAGAAGTCCGACGCCGTCTGAAAGCACAATAGAAGAATATCTCAAGGCGTCGTGATACTCAGTGTCGCGCACCGCCTCATCCATACCGAGAGCGTTTACCGTCGAGACGAGCATAGACGACTCGCGTGGTGAAAGTATCAGTCCGCGCGCGCGCGCAAGGGCGTAGTTTATAGACATATTGTCTATATGCACGCCCCAAAGGCATGGCTTGACGTGATTTATCGGAGATGTGTTTTTGAGCTTGAACCCTAATCGAACCACGACAGCGAGCGCTCCCGCGCCTGTCAATGCCCATAAAACCACACTCGGCACGATTGCCTCACCTTGCGCTGAATAGGATGGGTATTGAGAAAGAGCCGTCACGACGCCAAACAGCGCGCAAAGACCGGCTATGAGGCGAACGGCGTCGGGGTGGTCGAGCCCTTTATGAATCAGTTTACGATAAAGCGCAGCCGTTCCGTAACTCGAATCCGAAAAAGCCATGTTTACCAAATTAAGCGAAACCTCGGCTAGGGGAATGGCGAAAAGCCCAAGGGAGAGGCAGAGCATAGAGCTTAAAACTATCCCTTTGCTGACGCCTAAGATCGCGGTTCCCGCGACGAGCGTCCCCCACATCGCCGACATAGACCTTCCGGCTTGGCGATATACGTTGTTAAAGCGACTCCAAAAAGAACTCAGCAGGACAATCCCGCAAAACGACATAAAAAACGCGTCGCTCATCACCTGCTCCGACAAAAACACCGACATGAACATAAGCGAGAACGCCACAGCCAAAATATGTCCCACAAGCCCGGAAATCCCGTCCATCCGCTGAACCACAAGAGGAAAAACGGTAAACCATAAAGACGTTATAAAAAAAGACATAATCGGCGAAAGATAGATATACTCCCCATCCACAAAACTGATGAAACTTATGGAATGACCGCATGCGGCGCACACAAGGCCTATCACCGGGTAGCCAAGGCGCCATAACGGGTTGCCGTCACAGCTTTCGGCCAATCCAAAGACGCCAGCCATAAACGCTGCCCCCACTACGAAACGGGCGTCCGGTGAGCCGAACCAAATGGCAAGCAAAGGCCATACTCCCGCAAGCAAAATATCTCTCGCGTAGTTGTATTGGCGCGGCTCAAAAGAGCGCTTTATCAGATATTGAACCAGAACACAGAGCAGCCCGGCTCCTAAGCAGCCAAAAATCATAATTTGCAAACTATATCACCGGCACGGATTTACGACCTGATGTTTTTAAGAAGATTGGCCATCTCGATAGCCCCGCAGGCGCATTCCGCGCCTTTGTTCCCGGCCTTGCTGCCGGCGCGGAGAAGAGCCTGTTCGAGATTGTCGCAGGTAAGCACACCGAACAACACCGGCACGCGATGATCCATGCCGACAGCCGCAAGTCCCTTGGACACCTCAGCCGCCACGTAGTCGAAGTGAGGTGTGTCGCCTCGTATCACCGCGCCGAGCGCTATAATGGCGTCGTATTTGCCGGCCAGAGCTAACTCCTTGACCAAAAGAGGAAGCTCCCACGCGCCGGGAACCCAGCAAACCTCTATATTTTGGTGAGATACGTCGTGGCGCAAAAGCGCATCCTTGGCACCGTCGAGCAGCTTGCCCGATATGAGCTCATTAAAGCGCGATACGGCGATGGCGATAGAAAGCCCTGCCCCAATGAGTTTTCCTTCTATGATCTTCATTTAAAACCCCTCCCGTTACCCCTTGGTTTAATGCGTGTGCAATATATGCCCCATTCGCTTTTCTTTTGTGTCCATATACGCCTCGTTGTATTCGTTAGGCTCGATGACAAGCGGGACGCGCTCGGCTATCTTCAAGCCGTACCCCTCGAGGCCAACGATTTTTTTGGGGTTATTGGTCAGGAGTCTGATGTTTTTGAGCCCCAAATCCATCAAAATCTGAGCCCCCGTTCCGTAGTCGCGGAGGTCGGGCGCGTAGCCCAAGGCTATATTGGCGTCAACCGTATCCATGCCATCTTCCTGGAGCTTGTAGGCTTTGATCTTGTTGACTATGCCTATGCCGCGCCCTTCTTGGCGCATATAGAGCAACACGCCCGAGCCCTCGCGCTCTATCATCGACATGGCGGTATGAAGCTGAGAGCCGCAATCACAGCGCCTTGAGCCAAACACGTCGCCGGTCATGCACTCGCTGTGCACGCGCGTCAATACGCCATCCTTACCGGCTATATCGCCTTTGACCAAGGCCATGTGCGTGTGATAGTCGTCAGGCTCGTCAAGCAAGCTGCGGTAAGCGTAAACCTTGAAATCCCCGTAATCTGTGGGCAAGTTTGCCTCAGCGACCTTCTCCACCAATTTCTCGCGCGCCGCCCGCCACTCTATAAGGCTTTTTACCGTGAGCAATTTCAGACCGTGACGTTTAGCGAATACAGATAAATCAGGCAGGCGCGCCATAGTGCCGTCGGGCCTCATGACCTCGCATATCACGGCGGCGGCGGGAAGGCCGGCAAGCCTCACCAAGTCTGTAGCGGCCTCCGTATGCCCGGCGCGCTTCAAGACGCCCCCGGGACGCGCGGCGAGCGGGAACAAATGCCCAGGCTGATAAAAATCATCACCTTTGGAAGCAGGCGACGCCAGAAGGCGCGCGGTCACAGCCCGTTCTTCGGCCGATATGCCCGTCGTAGTGCCTTCTTTGGCGTCTACGGAAACCAAAAAAGCCGTCCCGTGTCTATCCGTCCCCAGAGCCGAAAGAGGAGGAAAGCGCAACCTTTGGGCTATCTCCTCCGAAATAGGAGCGCAAATTAACCCCTTGGCGTGAGACGCCATGAAATTTACATTTTCGGTAGTCGCGTGAACCGCGGCAATAACGAGATCTCCCTCATTTTCCCGCTCCTCGTCGTCCACTACCAAAATCATACGCCCCTGACGAATATCGTCAATGGCATCCTCCACTGTGCTGAATTCCAGTTCGTTTATTTCGTTTGTCCTGCCCATTGCTTTCCTCCGAGTTTTCCGGTAAACCGTTTTTCTTTTTTGGATTTTTATATTTTTTGCCATAAAAATATTATACACAAAATCACGTGTTATAATCCTGTTTTAGATTTTGCGCAAAAAATTTGGAAGGGACGCGAAAAATTGAATGAGATTTTGATAGTTTTACCAATATTTATACTTATAGCTTTAGGTTGGGTGCTGAAACACAAAAAACTATTGTCGGACCAAACCATGAAAGAAGACAACTTCATCCTCTATTGGATAGCCATGCCGACGACCCTTCTACGCGGGATACTTGCGACGGATGACAGCGCGCTGAAAGATTTTATTTTTGTCTTTGCGACATGGCTGCCTTACGTCATCACGATTGTTGCGGTGTGGCTCTTTGGCCGATACAAAGAGACTCACGAACGTTTTGCGGTCCTGAGCCTCAGCGCCGTGCGTGGAAACCATTTCTTCGCCGGGATTCCGATCATAGCGCTTGCCATGGGGCAAAGCGGCGTGGAGCGCGCGACGCTCATTTTGGCGTTCTCGCTCGTCATCATGCAGCTTATCTCCATAGGCAGCGGACAACTCGCGATGTTTGGCGCCCCGTCTTTAAAAACAATCAAGGCGACATGTGTTCAACTGCTCAAAAACCCGCTCTTTGTATCGTGTTTTATCGGACTGTTTATGGTCTCTTTGGGTATAAATCACCTTCCGAAATGGCTTGATGCGACTATGGACATCATAGCCAATATCAGCACAGGGCTTGCCCTGATAATCCTTGGCGCTCAGCTTCATCTCGAAAATATTGCAAAAATGATTTTGTCAGTTTGGAAGATAATATTTTTCAAGCTGATATTTATACCTATAACAACTTGGATTGTCTATGCGTCATTCAG
This sequence comes from Synergistales bacterium, assembly GCA_026002715.1. Taxonomy (GTDB): domain Bacteria; phylum Synergistota; class Synergistia; order Synergistales; family Aminobacteriaceae; genus BNVG01. The sequence continues at coordinate 2,924 of BOCC01000052.1, read as the reverse complement.
CATAGGCATGGAATACATACAGGCCGGCGTGCTCTTGGCCGCGATGCCCGTGGGTGTGAACACGTCGATTGTCGCTTCCGAGATGAAGATGGACGCGGAATACTGCGCGCGCGGCGTGGCGTTTACGACGCTTGTTTCTATTCTGTCTTTGCCAATCTGGATAAAGGTGTTGGGGATAGTACAATGATCGCTAAAATCAAGGCTAAAATTGAGGATATTTGCGTTGACCGCTCCGCGGCGCGCATTACGCTTCTCGGCGTGCCGGACGTGCCCGGCGTTGCCGCTAAGGTGTTTTCACCACTCGCGGAGCAGGGCATAGGCGCGGAGATGATCGTGCAGAACAGTATGCGCGGAGGCATGACCGACATAGGCTTTTTGGTGAAAAAAGAGCGCCTTGACAACGCTATAAGCATCTGCCGCGACGTGGCGCAAGAGATAGAGGCCCAGGGCGTCTCCTTCAGCACGGAGATAGCGCGCGTGACGGTCGTGGGAGACGGCATTACGGAGGACGCCGCCATATCGGCGGGAATGTTTTCCACTTTAGCCGCCGCCGGGGTGAACATTGAGATGATAGTATCAAGCTCGCTCTTTATAACATGCGTGGTGGAGGCGGAAAAAGCCGAAAAAGCCGCCGACGCGCTGAGAGCGGCCTTTCTTTAGATACTCCCTACATAATCGGGATGTCTGAAGCAGAACGTCAGGTGGTCGTTTACCATGCCCGTCGCCTGCATATGAGCGTAGCAAATAGTGGGGCCGAAAAACGTGAAGCCCCTTTTTTTCATATCTTTGCTGATTTTCTCAGCCAAGGGGAAAGTCGCCAGAACCTGAGATAGATCGTTTGGGTGATTTATGATGGGCTTACCTTCTACGTAAGCCCATATGTATTTTGAGAAAGAGCCGAACTCCTCGGCTACGTCTAAGAAAAGCCGCGCGTTTTTTACGGCGCCGGTTATCTTGGCCTTATTGCGTATTATACCGGAGTCGTTCATGAGGCGCGTTATATCGCTCTCGCCGAAACGCGCTACTTGCAACGCGTCAAAGCCGGCATACGCTATGCGATAATTCTCGCGCCGCCTCAGAATTGTAGTCCAAGAGAGCCCCGCCTGAGCTCCCTCTAAAATCAAAAACTCGAAGAGCTTACCGTCGTCGAAGACGGGTACGCCCCACTCCTCGTCGTGGTATTTAACATAAAGCTCGTCCGTCCCGCACCATGGGCAACGCGGAAGAGTTAGGTCGATCAAGGCTGCACCGCTTCGTGCTCGTGCTCTTTTATCGGGATGACCTCGAGGCCGTGCTTCCCGCGATAGTCGTTGATGGCCTTATGTATGGCCTCCTCGGCTAAAACGGAACAGTGCATCTTTATGGGAGGCAGGCCGTCCAAAGCCTCGGCCACGGCGACGTTGGTCATCTTCCACGCGTCTTCCACCGTCTTGCCCTTTATCATCTCAGTAGCCATGCTCGACGAAGCTATAGCCGACGCGCAGCCGAAAGTCTTGAACTTCACGTCCTCTATTGTCGGTCCGTTTGGAGCTTTGTCGTCAACTTTGAGATAGATTTTCATAATATCGCCGCACTGAGGGTTTCCGGCCTCGCCTAACCCGTCGGGGTTCTCTATCTCGCCGACGTTGCGCGGATTGCTGAAGTGCTCCATGACTTTTGCGCTATAATCCAAAGCCATATTATTTCCCTCCGTTCTTTTTTAGAAAATCTTCCCAAACCGGCGACATGGAGCGTCTCTTGGCCACTATCTCCGGTAGCACGGAGAGGACGTAGCCGACGTGCTCGTCCGTCGTGCCGTGCCCGAGCGTCATGCGCAAAGAGCCGTGGGCCAGCCCGTGAGTAAGCCCTATGGCCATCAGCACGTGCGAAGGATCAAGCGACCCGGACGTGCAGGCGCTCCCCGTGGAAGCGGATATACCCTTAGAGTCGAGGTCGAGAAGCAGCGTCTCGCCCTCTATGCCTATGAAACTGAAGTTTGTGTTGTTTGGCAGCCTCTCCGCGCCCAAAGCTCCGTTCAGCTTTGCGTGGGGCACGGCCTTCATCACGCCGTCTATAAGCCTGTCGCGAAGCCTTATGAGGTTGGCCTGGTCCTGCGGCTGACGGGCCTTCATCCTCTCTATGGCGTCCCCCATGCCCACTATGCCGGCGATGTTCTCGGTGCTGGCGCGGCGTCCCTTTTCCTGCCCTCCGCCGTGGACGAAGTTCTCGAGCTTTACCCCGCTACGCAGATAGAACACGCCCGTGCCCTTAGGCCCGTACATCTTGTGGGCCGACAGCGACATCATGTCGATTTTAAGATCTGTTACGTCGACAGGAATCTGCGCGGCGGCCTGAACCGCGTCCGTGTGAAAGAGTATGCCCTTCTCGCGGCAAAACTCGCCTATGGCCTTCACAGGCTGAATTGTGCCTATCTCGTTGTTGGCGAACATAATAGACACAAGAATTGTCTTGTCCGTCGCGGCGGCCTTTAGGTCTTCTATGCTGATCCTGCCCTCGGAGTCGACGGGGAGATATGTGACGGAAGCGCCGTCGATTTTTTCGAGGTAGTCGGCGGTGTGCAAGATGGCATGGTGTTCTATTTTTGTGGTGATAATATGGTTGCCCTTAGAACGCAGTTTTTCAAACGTCCCCTTCAGCGCCCAATTGTCGGCCTCCGTGCCGCTGCTGGTGAAGAAAATCTCCTCAGGTTTCGCCCCTATCGCCGCCGCGACTTGCCCTCTCGCCTTCTCTATCGCGGCGCGGCTCTTGGCCGCCAAAGAATATACAGAGGACGGATTTCCGAAAACCTCCGTAAAATACGGCGTCATAACGGCCAATACTTCGGGGTCGGTAGGCGTCGTCGCCGAATAATCAAGATATACGTTTTGCATTTTCAAAACCTCCTGAAACCATATAGTTTTATATTATCCTTGTTCGCGCGCAAT